>NZ_JBFRQW010000071.1:0-23629 GCF_041472735.1 Vibrio sp. 10N.261.46.E11 | reverse complement strand
AAAGCCGCGATGAACCTTTTATTTTAGGACGAGACAGACGAGGCTAGGTATAACAACGCTATTGCTACCGAGGCTGTCGTTACGGACTATTTCGAGTGAAATTGCTCACAAGCGATCATGGTGTTCTCGATTAGGCTCGCCACCGTCATTGGACCAACACCACCCGGTACAGGCGTGATGAAGCTTGCGCTTTCTTTCGCTACGTCGTATTCAACGTCACCCACTAGTTTGCCAGATTCCAAACGGTTGATGCCTACATCGACCACAACAGCCCCTTTCTTAATCCAAGCGCCAGGAATGAAGTTAGGCTTACCAACGGCTACTACAACAACATCGGCTTGACGTACATGACCTTCAAGGTCTTTAGTGAAGCGGTGACATGTTGTCGTTGTACAACCCGCTAGAAGAAGCTCTAACGTCATTGGGCGACCTACGATGTTTGATGCGCCAACCACAACCGCGTGCTTACCACGTAAGTCGATGTTATAACGGTCAAGCAGTGTGATGATGCCTTTTGGCGTACAAGAGCGAAGCTTAGGCATACGTTGAGCCAAACGGCCGACATTGTATGGGTGGAAACCATCAACGTCTTTTTCTGGCGTGATGCGCTCAAGAACATGAGTGCTATCAATACCTGCGGGTAGAGGCAATTGAACAAGAATACCGTCGATCTCTGGATCTTGGTTCAGTTGGTCTACCAGTGTTAATAATTCGTCTTCTGTCGCAGTGGCTGGCAAGTCGTAAGATTTAGATACGAAGCCAACTTCTTCACACGCTTTACGCTTACTTCCAACGTAAACCTGAGAAGCAGGGTCTTCACCCACTAAAACAACCGCTAGGCCCGGAGCACGTAATCCAGCTTCAGTACGAGCTTTTACACGTGCAGCAACTTCAGAGCGAACCGTTTGAGAAATTAGCTTTCCATCAATATTTTGAGCAGTCATGAATTTCCTTAGTATTGATATTCAAGTTAGTGGCTGATGTTTTTGGCGCATTATTCCAGAAAATCTTTTTGATTACCATCAAGCAAACGTTTGCTTTGTTCTATTTTCCAACACTTATATGTTTGTTGCCCTTTTTTTACTCACTTAGATCAGAATGTTACACAAAGCCGTTGCTTTACTGATTCGAATTCGTATAATTCGTTCCTGTAGCGCGCCCTTAGCTCAGCTGGATAGAGCACCTCCCTTCTAAGGAGGTGGTCGAAGGTTCGAATCCTTCAGGGCGTGCCATTATTTAAAGAAACCCGATAACTCTCCGAGTTGTCGGGTTTTTTGCTTTCCTACCATAATAAAAATACTCTTCTCAAAGCGCTACTCATTTCCCCGCGTTATTCACTTCATTCGGCTCATGTAATAGAAAGTTAAAATTGTTCGTTTTTTGGGGTTTACATCATTTGTTAATAAAGCCACTATGAATTCACGAAGAATAGACAAGTAAAGCTGTTCGCCAGTCGGTTTCGGAATCAAACCTTCTGCTCAATAGCTGATTTAGAGGAAGTAATGGCAGGAAACAGTATCGGACAACATTTCCGCGTGACCACGTTCGGAGAAAGTCACGGTATCGCACTAGGATGTATCGTAGATGGGTGCCCACCAGGATTAGAAATTACCGAAGCAGACCTTCAAAGAGATTTGGACCGTCGTCGCCCTGGTACTTCTCGTTATACAACGGCTCGCCGTGAAGCGGATGAAGTGAAAATCTTATCAGGTGTATTTGAAGGCCAGACTACGGGCACTTCTATTGGTCTATTGATTGAAAATACAGACCAACGCTCTAAAGACTATTCCGAAATTAAAGACAAATTCCGCCCCGGACACGCTGATTATACGTACCATCAAAAGTACGGTGTGCGTGATTACCGAGGTGGTGGTCGTTCTTCAGCTCGTGAAACTGCAATGCGTGTTGCGGCTGGTGCGATTGCTAAGAAATACCTAAAACAAGAATTTGGTGTTGAAATCCAAGCTTACCTTTCTCAAATGGGTGATATCTCAATTGATAAAGTGGATTGGAACGAGATTGAAAACAACGCTTTCTTCTGTCCAGATGCCGACAAAGTACCAGAATTTGATCAACTGATTCGTGACTTGCTAAAAGAAGGCAATTCGATAGGTGCGAAGATCCAAGTAGTTGCGACTAAAGTGCCTGTAGGCCTTGGTGAGCCAATCTTTGATCGTCTAGATGCAGACATCGCGCACGCTCTAATGAGCATCAATGCGGTGAAAGGTGTCGAGATTGGTGATGGCTTCGATGTCGTTAACCAACGCGGTAGTGAACACCGTGATCCATTAACTCCAGAAGGCTTCAGCAGCAACCACGCTGGCGGTATCTTAGGCGGTATTTCTACTGGTCAAGATATTGTGGCAAGCATTGCGCTTAAACCCACATCAAGCATTACCGTTCCTGGTGACACTATCACCAAAGACGGTGAAGCAACGCAGCTAATCACTAAAGGCCGTCACGATCCATGTGTTGGTATCCGAGCTGTGCCTATCGCAGAAGCGATGTTAGCTATTGTATTGCTTGATCACTTGCTACGTCACCGTGGTCAAAACTTTGGTGTGACAACAGAAACACCACAGATCTAAACGGTTAATGACAATCAATTACAATCAATTACGTAAGAGCTGTTTTTCTTATGGTAGATTTTAAAGGTACAGAATCTACTTTGAATCCCCTTACTGGTTGGAGTAATTATTTATGTTCAAAAAGCTTCTCTTAGCAACGCTGTTTCTTAACGGTTGCGCTTCTGTTGATTACGATAGTGTTTACTATTCGAAGTGTGATGCATCATTAGAAGGTGAAAGGTCACTCACATTTTATGTCAAGGGTGATACCGCCATTCTCTCTGGGGTTGTATGTAGCGGATCTCCCGATGCTTTTGAAGATATGTTAAATCAGAATCCGCAAGTGACCATGCTAGAGTTTAAGAATATCAATGGTTCTGCGGATGATGAAGCAAATACGGAGCTGGGTTTGATGGTTCGAGAAGCTGGTATGAATAGCCATATCGGCTCATCTGGACTTATTGCTTCGGGCGGTACTGATCTGTTTTTAGCTGGTGTAAAAAGAACCGTTGAAGCGGGTGCGAAAATCGGTGTTCATTCATGGAGCTCAAATGATGGGTTGAATGGCTCTTTGTTGCCAAAAAATCATTTTGAACATGAACGTTACTTGGGTTATTACGAAACGTTAAATATCGATTCAAGTTTCTATTGGTACACTTTGGAAGCTGCGAAACCCGAAGGTATGCACTACATGAGCCGAGCAGAGCTTGTTCAGTATGGGGTTATTAAACAATGAAACGATTAATTTCAGTGTTTATGATTCTACTTCTTACCGCATGCACAACAGTAGAAAGTGAGCAGGAAGTAAAGTTTCAGTGCCAAACACCAGCAACGCTAGAGTTTAATATAAAAGGGTTAAAACCGACGGCTGAAAGTGAATGCTTTTTTGGTGAACTTTCGATCATTGAAGGTGGTTCGGATAAGCATGAGCTAGAGTTTTGTGCGAACAATTCGAGCCAAGAATATGATTTTAAAGCTGAATTTAATTCGCAACCGAACGTATTTAATTCTCTTCACTCTAGTGTTGGTAAGCGCGCAAGTATTTCTTTTGTCGAAACGCTTAATTATTTGCGTGAAGAAACGTATATCGCGAACTTTAACGTGGACTGTTTTGAATAATCATTTCTCATTAATTTGCGCTTCTAATTGTTTTAGAAGCGCAAATCTGCAATTAGTGAACCGAGCTTTCAGGGTCTAACTGGAACGAAGGTAAGCGCCATTTGAATCTCACCGCTGCCATACGTAGCAAGTAGCCAACCACAAGCGTAACAATCGTTGCTGTTACGTCGTTAATGCCAAGCTCAAGTAAGCTTAGGTACAAGCCTGAAGCGACAAGGGCGACAGATGCGTACAACTCTTCATGTAACACCAATGGTGTTTGACGACAGATAAGATCGCGTAGCAGTCCACCAAATACACCAGTCACTAATGCCGACACCATACAAATCATTGGGTGTAAGCCCATGGTCATCGCCACTTTAGTACCAATGATACTGAATACGATAAGTCCCAACGCATCCAAACGAATGAACAAGCCTTTTAGCTTGATTACCCATTTGGCCAATCCCGTTGTGATAACACCAGCAATACAAGTGATCGCCAGATATTGTGGGTTTTCAACCCAACCTAAAGGGTAATGGCCGAGTAAAATATCTCTTACTGTACCGCCGCCGATTGCCGTTGCACTCGCAACCAGCATTACACCAAACCAATCCATTTTTTGTTTGCCAGCACTGAGAGCACCGGTCATGGCTTCTGCCGTGATGCCAATGATATACAAAACACTTAGTAGCATTGCTGTAACTCTATAATTTAGGTCTATAAATTGGAGTCTTATAGACCATAGGGATATAAAAATGAAGCGCGAGTTTAGTAGTAAAAACACTGATTGACGAATGAATATTTGTACCGTGAATAGGCATTTCAGATTAGCTAAACTAATCATTCACCTCAAAGTGGTGTAATCTGGGAGCAGCAATCGATTGTCATCGTAAAGTATTATGATCAACCTAATGTCATTGCCAGTGATAGGGCTTTACCGAGCGCTTAAAAAAACGCAAAATGCCCCAGTTCTTTTTACTTAAATTTGATCTTATGACACACCAATACCCAGACATCATCGACATTTTCAATCAAACCTTTTTCGAGAGCTTCAATACTAAGCTAGAACTGGGAGCGGACGAGCCTATTTACCTGCCAGCCGATGAGGAGATTCCTCATCACCGTATCGTTTTTGCTCGTGGCTTTTATGCTTCAGCACTTCACGAGATAGCGCACTGGTGTGTGGCTGGTCCTGAGCGTCGCTTATTGGAAGATTTTGGTTACTGGTATGAGCCTGATGGCCGAACTGAGTCGGTTCAAGCTGAGTTTGAAAAAGTGGAAATTCGCCCACAAGCGTATGAATGGATCATTGCGACCAGCGCAGGCTTTCCTTTTAATGTTAGCTGTGACAATCTACACGGCGATTTTGAGCCAGATCGTTTGGCCTTTATGAATAAAGTACACAGCGAAGTCATGGGTATCTTTGAAGCTGGTCTGCCGCCTCGCGTGAAAATGCTCTCTGAAGCATTACGCAGCTTCTACGATGTAGAACCTTTATGTACTAGCCAATTTATTGTGAAATAAGAGAATATTATGATTATCGAATTTGAAGAAAAACTACTTGAATTAATTGATGCTCGCATTGAAAACGCATCAGATGATGAACTGTTTGCTGGTGGTTACTTACGTGGTCATATTTCTCTGTCAGTGGCTTCATGTGAAGAAGACGGTATTGAAGACGTAGCAGAAGTTAAATTGCGTATTGAGAAGAGCCTAGAAGACGCACGTTCTGAATTGACACCAGCCGATCGTACGATCGTTAATGACCTTTGGGTTGAGCTGCAAAACCAAGCTTAATTTTAGTCGTTTAGCATTATTCGTCTACCGTAATTCGCTCATTACTCTTCCTCCTCATTTTTGAGCGAACCAATAATTTGAGACTCATTCGAATTTTTTGAATGAGTCCGTTCAAGCCTTGTGATGGTTCCATTTTCTGACTACGTTATTCTAATCCCACTTAACGGAATCACAGAAAAGGTCACACCATGAAAGTAATCGCATTTGGCGCAAGCACCAGCTCTACCTCTATCAACAAAACTCTAGCAACTTACGCAGCTAACTTGATTGAAGGTGCTGAAGTAAAAGTTCTAAACATCAACGATTACAACGTTCCTATGTTCAGTGAAGACACTGAAAAAGAGATTGGCCAAGCGGAGGGTGCTCAAGCATTCTTACGTGACCTAGCAGAAGCTGACGCATTTGTTATCTCTTTCGCTGAGCACAACGGGCACTACCCAGCGGCGTACAAAAACCTATTTGACTGGGCGACACGCATTGATCGTTCAGTGTTTGGTGAGAAACCTGCGGTTTACCTAGCGACATCTCCAGGCCCAGGTGGCGCACAAACGGTACTTGGCGCAGCAACAGGTTCAGCGCCATACTTTGGCGGTAACGTTAAAGCATCGTTGTCGGTACCTAGCTTCTACGATAATTT
Organism: Vibrio sp. 10N.261.46.E11; assembly: GCF_041472735.1. NCBI lineage: Bacteria > Pseudomonadati > Pseudomonadota > Gammaproteobacteria > Vibrionales > Vibrionaceae > Vibrio > Vibrio sp. 10N.261.46.E11. Next base: position 17,527 of record NZ_JBFRQW010000071.1, on the reverse strand, counting down.
TGATTTTGAGTCGGGTTCAATCAGCAATGAAGAGATTGCTGCTCAAATTAAAGACGCGATTGCTAAGCTGTAAACGCGGAAAGTAAAGCGAATAGCTGCAAAGTAACGTACAGCTATAGAATAAGAAGCAGCGACGTAAACAAGATTAGAAAACAAAGCCCGAGCATTGACAAATGCTCGGGCTTTTTTGTTTGGGTCGTGCTAAGTCATGTTGGCCTTTCGCTGCAAAAATTAGCTCGTAAGATCAACAAGGCCTAACACTTATATGAATATTTAGAACCAGTCTAGAATCGACTATTCCGCGCTGGCTTGTTTCGTTGAAACCCAACCTTCTGTTAACGCTTTGCCTTTACGTAATCTTCTTATCCACATTCGACTTGGATGAACGGCTTCGAGCACATCCACTGGAAGAGGGAGAGGATCGCCACAAATCTGTGAGGCTAAGACTTCAGCTAAAAGAGGAGTAGAGCTCAAACCACGCGAACCTAAACCGATAAAGCAGAACAAGTTCGGATAGCTGGTTACAGGTTCGATACTGTTGATAGCATCACGCTGCGGGTTAAAGTTGTGTAGGTTTTGATATTGCTCTTTGATGGATTCAAAATCGCCCACATTACCGACAAATGGTAGATGATCTCGACTCACGCTTCGGATACCTTGGCGCGCTAAGTTGCCACTGGTGTCGACATCTTTTGTCCATGCTTGGTCTGGTAGCGATCCATGTAGGCGCTCACCATTATGTTGCTGAACCTCAATATCAAACTCTTGGTCGATATTGGTCTTGTCGTAGTTCGCACCAATACAGTGATGACCATTGTTTGGATTCTGCGGCGTAAGATAGCCATCAAAACACAATACCGTTTTTAACTGGCTGAGGTTCTCTGTAGTCGGGATATGACTCACTTGGCCTTTAACGGGCGTGAGAGGTACGGGGCGAGTTTGTTCAAACTGAGTGAACTTGTGTCCGTTCGCGACAACGACTTGGTCGTGCTTGGTTTGAATTTCACCTTGAGGCGTCTCAATCGTCAGCAACCATTGCTGCTCTGCTTCGAGCCATTCAAGTTGCGTTACTTGATGTTGATAGTGCGCGATCACTTGGTTGGTCTCTTCCAACTTGCTAATCAAACCTTGAGTAAGCTGAAGAGGGCTTAACCAACCTCCCAGTGGAAAGTAGACACTCTCTTTATCGACTGGTAAGCCAATCTTTCCGTTGGCTTGCTCTGGCGTTAAACGCTGAATCAAGTCTGTATGGAAATTGCCTTCTAACATGCGATTGAGCTTTTTGGTTGAGCCTTCATCCCACATCAAAATGTTCACGCCACACCAGTTGTGATCGAAGTTTACTGATTGTGCTGCTTGTTTAATAAATTGGCGGGCAAACAATAAGCCCGGACCAAATATTCTTGAGACATTCGATGTCGCTTCGCTGAGTAGCGGATAAATGGCACCTTGATTGTTGCCAGAGGCATTTCCAGCGGCTTGTGGGTGTTCACAATAAAGCGTGATGTTTTTACCACGTCGGCTTAAGGTTTTTGCAAGTGCAGCACTGGCGACACCACCACCGATAATGGCGATATCTTGTGAATCACTGTGTTGAGCTAGGCCATACCAAGGTTTGATGTTGGTATGAGCGTGCCTCTCACCAAGTCGGCCGGCAATCATTTCACGCTTAGTACCAAAGCCTTTAACTTTTTTCATTTCAAAGCCGGCTTCGATTAAACCGCGGCGAACAAAACCGGCAGCGGTAAACGTTGCACAGCTGCAATCTTGTTTTGCCAGTTTGGCCATGCCGTTGAATAGGTTTTGATTCCACATCTCTGGGTTCTTACTTGGCGCAAAGCCATCTAAGAACCAAGCGTCAACCAAACCTTTCTGCGGGGTAGGCACGTTTGGCATACAATCTTTAATATCACCAAACCATAAATCGAGTGTGATCGCACCATCGCCCAACACAATGCGGTGGCATTCGGGCAGGGCAATCGGATAATGTTCTTGGAGTTGCGTCGCATACTGGGCTAATTCAGGCCAAGATTGGTGCGCTTTGATCAGATCCTCTTTATTTAAAGGATATTTTTCAAAACTGATGAAATGTAACTCTTTGGTCATCGCTTGTGGGTTATCTTTAAGAAAAGCATCGAACCATTGCCAGACTGCGAGAAAGTTTAAACCCGTCCCAAAACCGGTTTCAGCAATCACAAAACGGCGTTGTTGATGTTCAACCCAACGCTCTGGAAGGTGGTTTTGTTTTAAAAAGACGTAGCGAGTTTCTTCTAAACCGTTAACATTAGAGAAGTAAACGTCGTCAAATTGGTCTGAAACTGGCGTGCCAGACTCATTCCATTCCAGTTCTGCATTAATAATTGAAGTCATAAAATCTATCATTTTGTGATTTGAAGCGATATGTTGGTAGGGATTGTACGAATTTCTAGGAAAGCTGACCACTTTTGTTAGGCTTCTTAGTTATCATCTAGCTGAATTTAGAATTATAGGAATGTCACATGAAACGAGTCGTAATCACCGGTATGGGTATTGTTTCAAGTATCGGTAACAACGTCGAAGAAGTTTTAGCATCACTGAAAGAGGGTAAATCAGGTATTACCGCTTCAGAGCAGTTCAAGGAAAATGGCTTGCGCTCTCAAGTTTGGGGTAACCTGAAAATGAACCCTGCTGACCATATCGATCGCAAAAAAATGCGCTTTATGGGTGATGCAGCGGCATTCGCTTATCTTTCAATGGAGCAAGCAATTGCTGACTCTGGTTTAACTGAAGATCAAGTATCTAATGACCGCACGGGTATCGTAGCGGGTTCAGGGGGTGCTTCATCTCTAAACCAAGTAAACGCAGTAGACATCATCCGTGAAAAAGGCGTGAAGCGCGTTGGCCCATACATGGTTCCACGTACAATGGCTTCTACGGTTTCTGCTTGTCTAGCAACACCTTTCAAAATCCGCGGTGTGAACTACTCTATGAGTTCTGCATGTGCAACATCTGCACACTGTATTGGTCACGCAATGGAGCTTATCCAACTTGGTAAGCAAGACGTAGTATTCGCTGGTGGCGGTGAAGAACTGGATTGGTCTCTGACTATGATGTTCGACGCAATGGGCGCACTTTCTACTAAGTACAACGACACGCCAGAATTGGCTTCTCGTACTTACGACGCTGATCGTGACGGTTTCGTTATCTCTGGTGGCGGCGGTATGCTAGTTATCGAAGAACTTGAGCACGCTGTTGCTCGTGGCGCAAAAATCTACGGCGAGATCGTAGGTTACGGCGCAACTTCAGATGGCTACGACATGGTTGCTCCTTCTGGCGAAGGCGCGGTTCGTTGTATGAAGATGGCAATGCAAAACGTTGATGGCGTTGACTACGTGAACACTCACGGTACTTCAACTCCTGTAGGTGACGTTAAAGAACTTGGCGCAATCCAAGAAGTCTTTGGCGGCAACAGCCCTGCAATCTCAGCAACTAAAGCGATGACAGGTCACGCTCTAGGTGCGGCTGGTGTACACGAAGCGATTTACTCAACGCTAATGCTAGACAACGGCTTTATCGCACCAAGCATTAACGTTGCAAACCTAGACGAAGCGGGCGAAGGCCTAGATATCGTAACCGAAGCTCGTGAACAAGAGCTAACAACGGTTATGTCTAACAGCTTTGGTTTCGGCGGTACGAACGCAACGCTAGTAATCAAAAAATACCAAGGCTAATTGAAGCTGAGGTTAAATTAATAAAAGGTTAATCGTTAGTGGGTGATGTGAGTGCTGATTCAACACGCACAGGTAACTCATTAATCCTGACCAACAGAACAAAGCTTTTTAAACATAGATTTTCAAACGTGTTTTTTAACCCTAGCTTTATAAGCTTCGCTTTAGAAAATAGTTTTTTAAATTTGAGTTTAGAAATTGAAAGGTTTCCAGAGCTTGATCAGTACTGGCTTTGGTTAGTACTGGTTGAACAGACGCAAGACTCTGTCTCCTGGAGAGCGAGATAGGATCCTTTTGTTCTGGATGTTTGCCCGATTGTTTATTCAATCGGGCATTTTTCGTTTTAGTCTTCTGACTTTAGTTTTCTAATTTCAGGTAGTTGTTCTTATTACTGCTTTTGCTTGTGCAGACTAGGCGATTCAACCCTTTATTTATAATGTATTCCAATTGCTACTCGACACCGTGTGTGGAATTTTGCACAATCATTTCAATTCACATATAGGTCGATAGACCCCAACCAAAGTACTCGCCAAATGAAAATCTTAATCGACGAAAATATGCCTTATGCTGAAGCGCTTTTTAGCCAGCTAGGGGAAGTGACAATGAAGTCTGGTCGCACATTAACTGCTGACGACCTAGTTGACGTAGACGCTTTGATGATTCGCTCTGTCACCAAGGTGAACGAGTCATTGATCAGTAAAGCCAACAAGCTGAAGTTTGTCGGCACAGCGACGGCAGGTATGGATCATGTCGACCAAGAATTGATGAAAGAACATGGCATTTTCTTTACTGCAGCCCCAGGCTGTAACAAGGTGGGTGTGGCTGAGTACGCGTTCAGCGCGATGATGGTGTTGGCTCAGCAGCAAGGTTTCTCTGTATTCAAAAAAACGGTCGGTATTATCGGCTGTGGCCAAGTGGGTAGCTATTTAGCAAAGTGCCTTGAAGGTATTGGTATTAAAGTTCTGCTGAACGATCCTCTAAAACAGCAAGAGGGTGATACTCGCGAATTTACTGAGCTAGATACTCTGCTTGAGCAGTCAGACGTCATCACTCTGCATACGCCAATCACTAAGACAGGTGAGTTCCCAACGCATCATTTGATCAATGAGCAAGTACTAAACAATTTACGTGCTGACCAAATTCTGATAAATGCGGCTCGTGGCCCAGTTGTTGATAACCAAGCGTTAAAAGCTCGCTTGCAAAAAGCCGATGGTTTCACTGCCGTTCTTGATGTGTTTGAGTTTGAACCTGAAGTCGACTTTGAACTTCTTCCGTTGCTCGCTTTTGCAACACCTCACGTAGCGGGCTACGGTTTAGAGGGTAAAGCGCGTGGTACCACGATGATCTTCAACAGTTATTGTGAGTTTTTAGGTACTGAACAGCGTGCTTATGCAAGCGACCTCCTGCCGACAGCGCCAGTGCCTCAAATGAAATTAGATAGAGCTTGGGATGAAGCAACACTGCACAATTTGACTCAGTTGATCTATGATGTGCGCAAAGACGACGCCTTATTCCGTCGCAATATCTCTACGCCGGGTTCTTTTGACAAGATGCGTAAAGAATATTGGGACCGCAGAGAGTACAGTGCAGTCGAGTTAACGGGCGACGAATCTTGTAATTTAACGCCGTTATCTAAACTCGGTTTTATGGTAAAGCCAACTTTATAAAAGAGAGAAACAATGAGCCAAGAATTTAATATTGCTATTTTAGGTGCGACTGGTGCGGTTGGTGAAACCATTCTTGAAGTACTTAAAGAGCGTAAATTCCCTGTCGGTGAAATGCACTTACTAGCAAGTGAACGTAGTGAAGGCAAAACTTCCCGTTTTAACGGCAAAACAATACAAGTACAAAACGTAGAAGACTTCGATTGGTCTCAAGTACATATTGCGTTTTTCTCTGCAGGTAGCGAGCTTTCAGAACGCTGGGCTCCAATCGCGGCTGATGAAGGTGTTGTTGTTATCGATAATACATCACGCTTCCGTTACGAATACGATGTTCCTCTGGTTGTGCCAGAAGTGAACCCTGAAGCGATTGCTGAGTTCCGTAACCGCAACATCATTGCGAACCCGAACTGTTCTACTATTCAGATGGTAGTAGCACTTAAACCGATTCACGATGAAGTGGGCCTTGAGCGTATTAACGTTTCAACTTACCAATCTGTGTCTGGTGCGGGTAAGCCAGGTATCGATGAGCTAGCAGGTCAAACGGCTAAGCTTCTTAACGGCATGCCAGCTGAAAATTCAGCGTTCCCACAGCAGATCGCGTTCAACTGTATTCCTCAAATCGATGAATTTACAGAGAACGGCTACACACGTGAAGAAATGAAAATGGTTTGGGAAACTCAAAAGATCTTTGCTGATTCATCAATCACGGTGAACCCGACTTGTGTTCGTGTTCCTGTGTTCTATGGTCACGCTGAATCTCTACACATTGAAACTCGCGCGCCAATCGGTGCTGAGCAAGTTATTCAGCTTCTAGAGAACACGGAAGGCGTTGAAGTTTTCCAAGCTCTAGACTTCCCAACTCAGGTTCGTGATGCTGGTGGTAAAGACCACGTAATGGTTGGTCGTATTCGTAACGACATCAGCCATCACAGCGGTGTGAACATGTGGGTTGTCGCTGATAACGTTCGCAAAGGCGCAGCAACAAACGCAGTTCAAATCGCTGAAGTTCTGATTCGCGATTACTTCTAAGCTTCACTGCTTTGATAAACAAGCCTCACTCTTTTAGTGGGGCTTTTTTAATCGATTGAAAATATTGTTAGTCAAATTGTGTGAAATTGCTGCGAATATTGTCGCTGCAACACATTTTTTGTTTTCATCTCTATAGCTTTACGTCGTTTATCCGATATATTTAACAGTTCATCAATTTATTCGAATTTAAGCACCTAGCTGAGCCTTTTATGTTTCAATTTTTCAAGCCGTGGTTAATGCCTTTTGCCATTCTCATGGCGACTCAGATTTCCGTTGTTCGTGCAGATTCCATTCGAGTTGTAGGGCCTAATGGTCAGATACAATCAGCGCCTACGTTTTCCGAACCTCTTCAAAGAGCACAGTTGAATCGTGCTGGGCCTTCTCGTTTTTACGGCCCAACTTTGGGGTCGGAAACATTGTGGTCAATTGCCTCAAGGTTACGCCCTGATAATTCCGTTTCAGTTCAGCAAACCTTGTTGGCTATTTATCGTCTAAATCCACAAGCGTTTGAAAACCAGAATATCCACAGCTTGCTGCCTGCCAGTAATTTACGAGTGCCTTCTTTAGAGCAAGCACGTGCAAGTTCTACACAGCAAGCCGTTAACATCATGAATGCGCACCTTGCTAAGCTCGATGCTCCTGTGACTAAACCCACAGTGTCAAAGCCAAAACCAGCGCAAGCGTCAAGCCGCCCTGATGCAAGCTCAAACAATGTTGTTCCTGCAAAGCAAGTAAGCACAGCTGAAGCCGCTAAAAAGCCATTGTCTCCAACTCAATCGTCTCCAGCTCAATCGGCTCCAACCCGAGAGATGAACAAGCTAGAGAAACAGCTAGAGCTTTCAGAAACTGAGCTATTGTCACTTGAAGAGAAAAACCATCAACTTCGTCTGATGTTGTCGAATGTTCAATTGGAAGTAGATGAGCTAAAAACAGAACTTAGTGATGAAGACCGCATTCGTAGCGAAGTGGAAAAGCTGCTTGATGAAGAGCGTAGAAAGAACGCTGAGATTGCAAAAATGGCTCCAAGTGCCATGGATCAATTGTTATCAAATGGTTGGTTAGTTACTGCTCTTGCGGTTATTCCTGGCCTGCTACTTGGTCTTATCATAGTGATCCTGTTAGGGCGCCGTTCTAAAAATGATGAGCAGCAGCCGACACAAGACCAACCAATTCAATCAGATGCAAGTAGCGTCGCGCCTATCGCTTTAGGCGATGAGATGGACGACTTTGATAATGAATTGTCTTTAGACGATGAACAATTTGGCAATGAAGATGATGCTGATAAGTTATTTGATGACCAAGCATCGCCTGAAGAAGATGTATTCGCAGGTTTAGATGATTCTGATCTCGATTTTAATCTCGATGATGACGATGACGACCCATTTGCGAGTATTGGCGAAAATGGTGACTTAGACACTAACTTCGATGATCTGGAGTTAGACAGCAGCAACGGCATTAGTGTCAATGGCGATGACAAGGCGCTTGGTCTTGAAGAGATGGAACGCGCACTTGATAAAACATCAGAAAGCGAACTCGGTTCTGATGAGGCCGACTTTGATCTTTCAGATGATAACTCAATGTCGAATGAAGATATTGAATCGCTACTATCACAGGATTCTGAGACTGAAGATCTAGGCTCTAACGAACTAGACCAATCTCTATTAGACGATCTATTTGCGCTTGATGATGAAGATGATGATAGCTTCGATATTGATGCTTTAATCTCAGAAGAGCAAAGTGATTCGATTTCTAATACCGACACATCAGCAACCGATGATTTTGACATTGATGCGCTTATCTCTGAGCAACAGAGCGATACTGCACCTGTGGATGTGAGCAACGATGAATTTGATATCGATTCGTTGATTTCAGAGCAGCAGGCCTCACAGCCTTCTACTCCTAGCGTCGAAGATGATATTGATGACATTTTCGCTCAGGTTGCGTCTCAAAATGAGCAAGTCAATGAGCCTCTAAATCTCGATAATGATGACGAGGTTGCTGAGAATCTAAACAGCGCTTTGGCGTCTGATGATGATATCGATAACATCCTTTCTCAGTTTGATCTGCCAACCGAAAGTGAAGAAACTCAAGACAGTGTCGACCTGCTCGATGAGCAATTGACAGGGGATGATGTTGATCTCAGTAATTCAACCGATCTTCTAGATGATATGTTGGAAGATGAATCGGATGATGAGTCTGAGAGTGATCCTTTAGGTTTTGATTCATTATCTGAACTCGAAGAACTCTCAGGCTTGTCGACCGATGATGAGCTAGACATTTCGGAAGACAGTACTGAAACCTTGGATGAGTTGATTGATGATTCTGATGATGACTTTGAACTCGATGCCGAGAGCACAGACCTACTAGATGATTTTCTAGACGATGACGCCAATGATGCTCAACTTACCATCGAAGGTGATGAGACGTTAGATGAACTGCTAGGTAATGATCTATCAGTAGGTGAAACCGATGAACAAGATTCAGAATCTTTAGACCCATTTGATGATCTACTGACAAGTGGCATTGAAGACGAGCTTGAACCTGAAGAGAAGGCGTTTGATAAAGAGTTAGACGAAGCCTATGGTTTTGACAACGTCAGCGATGAGTCTGAAAAGGATTCAGAGGTCGAGCTTACTCCGTTAACCTCAGAAACACCTGAAGTGGAGCCTGAGCAAGCATCGGACATTAGTGGAACACCACAACCTGAAGTCGTTAGTGATGAATCGTTAGATTCGGAAATGATTCAAGACAGTGCTGACGTTAAGCCAGAAAATAATGAAGCCTTTAATCGTGATGACTTTATCGATGATTTGTTCGGTGTCGCACCGGCAACAGATGCGTTACTTGATGACTCGCTAGAAACAACCGACGAAGCATTGATAGATGAGTTAATGACTTCTGATGACAATGATTTGTTGCCAGCGACAGAAGAGCCTGTTGAGTCATTAATTGAAAATACGGTTGAACCAGAGCAAGCGTCTCTTTCAGACAGCAATGAAGTGTCAGCGGAAGAAATAGTATCAGCGGAAGAAACTGTATCATCGGTTGAAGATGATGAAGAGACGGTTGAAGACTGGTTAGCAGAAGCTATCGATGATGTAGAATCTCCAGCGAACATCGACTCTGATTTTGACTTCGAACCTAAGATTCAAGGTAGTGATCAACTCGACGATGTTGTTGAATCCCTGCCAGAGCCAGAGCCAGAGCCAGAGCCAGAGCCAGAGCCAGAGCCAGAGCCAGAGCCAGTTCGTGCTGCACATATGCCAGAGATCGTTCCAAATGAATTTGGTGTGCCAGAAGACGATGATTGGCTGATTGAAGACGACACGGCTCAACAAGAAACATTGGCACAAGTTGATGAAGTAGCGGAAGAGCCGGTGGTTCCTGCTGTTGAACCTCAGTTAGACTATGAACCGCAAGTTGAAGCTGCACAAAAAGTTGAAACCGAACCTCAAGTAGAAGCAACGGAACAAGCAGAATCGGTAGATCAAGAAGGCGAAGATGAATTCTCGATTGATGATTTTGATCTTCCAGAGTTTAATGAAGAAGACGCATTGGCAGAAGCTGATGTTGAAGTAATACCAGAACCAGTTGCTCCTACTGTTGATTCTCAACTAAACGCTGAACCTCAAGCAGAATCGGCACCGCAAGTTGAAGCTAAGGGACAAGCTGAAGTTCTAGGACAAGAAGGCGAAGACGAGTTCTCGTTTGATGATTTAGAGCTTCCAGAGTTTGGCGAAGAAGATGCGTTGGCGGAAGTGGTTAGCGAACCGGATGAAGCGCAGTTAGAGCAAGATCTTGCTCCAGAGTCCGAAAAGTTTGAGTTCGATGACCTTGATCTGCCTGAATACGATGAAGAGAGCGCCAAAGCGGATTCAGTCTTAGATGACATCGAACAAAGCAGCGCTGAGCCTGTAGCGGAAGAGCAAGGCGTAGAGCTCGATGAGTTTGATTTGCCGGAATACGGTGAAGACGAAGCTATTTCTGATGCGTTTGCTGAGAAGCCAACACCATTAACGTCTTTCAGCCCACAAGGTGAAGAGCAAGATGCGCTGCATGATTTGTTCTCAAACCCGCAAAGTTTCAGTCATGCTGATGATTTCTCGGATACAGACGATTTATCAGAAGCAGACGATTTCGCAGATGGAAAAGAGCCTGAATTGGCGGCTTTCGGACAATCCGATGAATTAACGAGTTCGGCTTCAGAATTCAATTCAGGGCCTGCAGAATCGAACTCAGCGCCGACAGCGGTGCAAGACGAACCTCTAGAAGGGTTTGATGACTTTGATGAAACAGCGCTAGCTGAGTTACTTTCAGAAGATGTTCAAGACTCTGTCGACAACATGTTCGATAAGCCACTGGATGCAACATCAATTGATAGTGCAGGGCTAGATATTGACGCCATGCTTGAAGCTGGCGGCGAAGACTGGAAAGGCTTCAACCTAGATCCTGAGCAGCAATCGAGCATGCATAATGATGTGCCTGATGATCAACAGGCGATTTGGGCATCAGCAGAGCAGCAAGCAGAACCGAAAATCAAACAAGAGAATTGGGGTCAACAAGAGAATCTAACCGAGTCAGACAACGGTCGTGATAAGCAGTACATGACGATTGATGAATTGATGGCTCAAGTTGAGCAAGAAGGTGAAGACGCTATTAATCCAGATGACGAAGAGTTGAAGCTGGATGTTGGCCTAAACGAGTTCCCTGATGTTATCGGTGACATCGGTAATTATGATGTCGACAGCAACGCAGAAGCCGCTGGTAAGCTCGATTTGGCGAAAATATACATTGAGATGAGTGACTCGCAAGGTGCGATTAAGCTTCTAGAAGAAGCGATCGTTGACGGAAGCGATGATATTCGCCGAGAGGCTAAGAACCTCATCGATACGTTAAACGGCCGATAAATTTAAAAAATCATAAAGGGTAGCGTTGGCTACCCTTTATTTTTTGGACGCACCCAAGGGCCACTGTTTTATTTCGTTTTTTTAAATCATAGTCTAGGGTGGTAGTGATTGTTTATTACAGTATTAGCCCCTTCCTATTTGGGCTAATACTCATTTCCGTATATACTTCTCGCCCATTTTCAAAGAGAACAAGAACATGAAAATTGCTTTAGGTATTGAATATAACGGTACCCACTACTTTGGTTGGCAGCGCCAACGAGACGTGAAAAGTGTCCAAGAAGAATTGGAAAAGGCTCTTTCAGTTGTCGCGAATCACCCTGTAGAAGTTATGTGCGCTGGTCGTACAGATGCCGGTGTTCACGGTACGGGACAAGTCGTTCACTTTGAAACTAATGTTGATCGTAAAATGGTGGCATGGACAATGGGCGCAAATGCCAACATGCCAAAAGATATTGCTGTTCGTTGGGCAACAGAAGTGAATGAGGATTTCCATGCTCGTTTTTCTGCAACAGCACGCCGTTATCGCTATATTATCTTTAACCATGCACTACGTCCTGGCATCTTGAATTCAGGTGTGAGCCATTACCATGGTCACCTTGATGAGAAAAAGATGCATGAAGCGGGTCAGTACTTACTTGGTGAGAATGACTTTACTTCGTTCAGGGCAACACATTGTCAATCTCGTAGCCCATGGAGAAACATGATTCACTTAAACGTGACTCGTCATGGACACTACATTGTGATCGATATTAAAGCGAATGCGTTTGTTCACCATATGGTGAGAAATATTACGGGTAGCCTAATTGCGGTAGGCAAAGGTGAGCAAAAACCAGAGTGGATTCAGTGGCTTTTAGAGGCTAAAGATCGAAAAGTGGCCGGCGCGACAGCGAAAGCGGAAGGCTTATACCTGGTGGATGTTGATTATCCTGAACATTTTGAATTACCAAGAGAGCCTATTGGTCCTCTATTTCTGCCCGATAATTTGAACTAAATGTGAGACTTAGGTTCAAAAATTATTACGGTTTCGTGCGTAAAATAGTCACAGAAAATAGGTACAACCAGTTTTTTATCTACAGTCGTTGTTTTATGTGGTTTAATTCCCTGCATAATTCCCAAATTTATTTCTTTCGCAATCAAGCGGAGGAATCGAAACAAAAAGGTCTTCCATGAGTTGGCTTGAAAAGATTTTAGAAAAAAGCAACATCGTAACATCTCGTAAAGCGTCTATCCCTGAGGGTGTTTGGACTAAGTGTACTTCTTGTGAGCAGGTTCTTTACCATGCTGAACTGGAGCGTAACCTAGAAGTATGTCCGAAATGTGACCATCACATGCGTATGAAAGCACGCCGTCGTCTGGATACATTCCTAGACAAAGGCGAGCGTGTTGAATTAGGTACTGATCTTGAGCCACAAGACAAACTGAAGTTTAAAGATTCTAAGCGTTACAAAGAACGTATCTCTACTGCTCAGAAGAACAGTGGTGAAACAGATGCATTAGTTGCAATGAAAGGCGAACTGCTTGGTTTACCTATCGTAGCGTGTGCGTTTGAATTTTCATTCATGGGCGGCTCAATGGGTTCTGTTGTAGGTGCTCGTTTTGTGAAAGCGGTAGATGCGGCTATTGAGAACAAGTGTGGTTTAGTTTGTTTCTCGGCAAGTGGTGGTGCTCGTATGCAAGAGGCATTGATGTCTCTAATGCAAATGGCAAAAACCAGTGCTGCTCTAGAGCGTTTATCTGCGAAAGGCCTACCGTTTGTTTCAGTAATGACTGACCCAACAATGGGTGGTGTTTCTGCAAGTTTGGCAATGCTTGGTGATATCAACATCGGCGAACCCAAAGCGCTTATCGGTTTTGCTGGACGTCGTGTAATCGAACAAACGGTACGTGAAGACCTTCCTGAAGGTTTCCAACGCAGTGAGTTCTTACTAGACCACGGTGCTATCGACATGATCGTTGACCGCCGTGAGATGCGCCAGCGCGTTGCAAGCCTTGTTGCTAAAATGACCAATCAGCCTTCACCATTAGTAGTTTCTGTGAACGATTCACCGAATGAAGCTACTTATGAAGTACCAGAAGCGCCAGAAAAAGGGTAAAGTACCTTCTAACAAACCAACTTAATTATGGTTATGAGTTAGATGAGTCAACAACCTATTCCTCAAGCCACATCCTCTTTGGAGATGTGGCTTGATTATTTATCAAACATCCACACAAGCGCTATTGATCTTGGATTAGACCGAGTTCAGGCCGTCGCCTCTAAGGCAAACCTCACCAAACCTGCTAAACACGTGATTACCGTTGCCGGAACCAATGGCAAAGGCTCTACATGTGCTCTAATGGAAGCCATTCTATTGGACGCTGGTTATTCAGTTGGTGTCTACAGTTCTCCTCACTTAATTCGCTATAACGAACGTGTTCGTATTAACGGCCAAGATCTATCCGATGAAAAGATAGTTCACTCTTTCAATTTCATTGAGAAAGAGCGCGGCGAGATCAGCCTTAGCTTTTTCGAATATGGGACTTTAGCGGCGTTACGTGCTTTTCAAACTGAAGCGGTTGATGTTGTGTTATTAGAAGTGGGTCTAGGTGGACGCCTAGATGCGACGAATATCGTTGAGCATGATGTTTCTGTGATTACCAGTTTGGCTGTCGACCATGTTGATTGGCTAGGTGATGACATCAATGTGATTGGTTTTGAGAAAGCCGGTATTTATCGTAGTGGCAAGCCGGCTATCTGTGGTCAACCTAAACCACCAGCTACGGTTGCTGCTCACGCTGATGACATTAAGGCTGAGTTCTATCAGGTGGGCATTCAATACACCTATGATGTAGACGGCGATACTTGGAACTGGCGTAGTGGGGCATTCCAACTAGAATCATTGCCTATTCCAAGCCTGCCGCTACCTAACGCAGCAACAGCATTGATGGCATTAGGTACTTCGGAACTTAGCATTAGCGATGTGAACATCGTTAATGGCATGAAGAACGCACAGCTACCTGGGCGTATGCAGAAAATTAGCGAACAACCCGTGATTGTGCTTGATGTTGCGCACAACCCGCATTCGGCTGAATACTTTGCGCAGCAAGTAACGAAGAAGTATGCAGGCAAAAATTTACACGTTGTAGTCGCCATGCTTCATGACAAAGATATCCCTGCGACATTGGAAGTATTAGCACCAATCACAACACATTGGTACCCAGCTTCGCTGAACGGCCCACGAGCCGCAACAGCTGCTGAATTGTGTCAAAGCTTACCTCAAGGCATAGAGCAGCATTCAAACCCTGTAGCAGCGTTTGAAGCGGCTTTAGCTTCTGTTAAAGGTGACGATGTTGTACTGGTGGTCGGTTCTTTCCATACTGTGGGTGAAGTATTGGAGCATTGGCAGAAAAAAGGAAACTAAATGGCAAGTAAATTCCAAAGCCGATTAGTCGGTACCATCATTTTAGTGGCCATTGGTGTGATTGTATTGCCCGATGTGCTGGATGGTAAGAAGCTCCACTATAAAGAAGAGTTTGCAAGCATTCCGATTAAGCCAGAGCTTGATAGTAATGTAGAAGTTTTTGAAGTACTCGACCCTATAGAAGATCAGATTGCACTGCCGGACTCTCCGGTTGAGCGAGTGGTTGAAAGTGGTGTTGATAATTCAGATAAGCAAACTGCGTCGGCTTCCAGTAACAAAGAAGCGGATAAAGTGGCAGTGGTGGTTAAGCCCGTACCGGAAAAAAATGAATACCAAGACAGCGCTTGGATTATTCAATTGATGGCTTTGAAGAATGCTGACAACGCAAAAAACGTTGTTAAGGATTTACAGAAGCGTGGTTATCAGGCTCATACCAAGCAAGAAAAAACGTTTACGCGAGTA
Organism: Vibrio sp. 10N.261.46.E11; assembly: GCF_041472735.1. Lineage (NCBI taxonomy): Bacteria > Pseudomonadati > Pseudomonadota > Gammaproteobacteria > Vibrionales > Vibrionaceae > Vibrio > Vibrio sp. 10N.261.46.E11. Next base: position 2,360 of record NZ_JBFRQW010000071.1, on the reverse strand, counting down.
ATTATTGGCCCGGATGTTTCTAAATCCAAACTTGAGCGACAAATTCAGGAATTAGAAAAAATTACGGGTTCAAAAGGCCAATTGCTCAAATTTAAACCGTTAAATCCATAAGAAAACGTTTGCGTCAGCATTTTTTCTGTTAAAATGCGCGCCAACTTAAGATGAAGAATTCATGAATTGGTTAGATTTTGTCATTTTAGGCGTGATCGGCTTCTCTGCCGTGATCAGTTTAGTTCGCGGTTTCGCTAAAGAAGCGTTGTCACTTGTTATTTGGTTTGGAGCATTTTTTATTGCTAGCCAGTACTACGCTAAATTAGCTATGTACTTCACCAATATCGAAGATGAGATGTTTCGAAACGGAACGGCGATAGCAGCATTGTTTGTTGCAACGTTAGTTGTTGGTGCCTTAGTTAACTATGTCATCGGTCAGCTAGTTCAGAAAACAGGCCTGTCGGGTACAGACAGAATCCTCGGTGTCGTCTTTGGTGGCTTACGGGGTGTTTTGATTGTTTCTGCAGTGTTGTTTTTCATGGATGCGTTTACTGCATTCCCAAGTTCTGAGTGGTGGAAGAATTCGCAGTTGGTTCCGGAGTTTAGCCGAATCATTGCGCCGTTCTTCGAGCATTTACAAGCAACATCTAGTTTCTTATCTGGCGCGCTTTAGCGCCAGTTAATGTCGAAAAATCGAGGATTAGGACATGTGTGGTATTGTTGGAATCGTGGGTTCAACACCTGTAAACCAGTCTATTTATGACGCTTTAACGGTATTGCAGCATCGTGGCCAAGATGCCGCTGGTATTTGTACCATAGAAAGCAATCGTTTCCGTCTGCGTAAGGCGAACGGTTTAGTAAAAGATGTTTTTGAAGCAAAACACATGCAACGCCTCCAAGGTAACGTTGGTATTGGCCATGTTCGTTACCCGACAGCAGGTAGCTCAAGCGCGTCGGAAGCTCAGCCTTTCTACGTAAACTCGCCTTTTGGCATCACATTGGCTCACAACGGCAACCTAACGAATGCAAACGAAGTTCGTGAGAAGTTGTTCGAGAAAGACCGTCGTCATGTCAACACAACCTCTGACTCTGAAGTTCTACTGAACGTATTGGCTCATGAGATCGATACCGTTAAAGGTAACGTGACTTCTGATGATGTTTTCCGTGCTGTATCTAACGTACACCGCACGATTCGTGGTGCTTACGCAGTAACGGCAATGATCATCGGCCACGGTATGATCGCGTTCCGTGACCCACATGGTATTCGTCCACTGTGTCTTGGTAAGCGTGAAGTTAACGGTAAAACAGAGTACATGGTTGCATCTGAGTCGGTAGCGTTAGACGCTGTTGGTTTTGATTTCATGCGCGACGTAGCACCGGGTGAAGCTATCTACGCAACGTTCGACGGTGAACTTTTCACTAAGCAATGTGCAGACAACCCACAACTAAACCCATGTATCTTTGAGTTTGTATACTTTGCACGCCCAGATTCATTCATCGACAAAATCTCGGTTTACAGCGCACGCGTTGAGATGGGTGAGATGCTAGGTAAGCGTATTAAAGAAGAATATGCGGACTTAGATATTGACGTGGTTATCCCAATTCCTGAAACGTCGAACGATATTGCGCTACGTATCGCTCAAGCGATTGATAAGCCATACCGTCAAGGTTTCGTGAAGAACCGCTACGTTGGTCGCACGTTTATCATGCCTGGTCAGCAACAACGTAAGAAGTCGGTTCGCCGTAAACTCAACGCGATTCGATCTGAGTTTAAAGGTAAGAACGTTCTACTGGTTGATGACTCTATCGTTCGCGGCACAACATCAGAGCAGATCATTGAAATGGCTCGTGATTCTGGTGCAAACAAAGTCTTCATGGTTTCTGCCGCTCCAGAGGTTCGCTTCCCTAACGTTTACGGCATTGATATGCCGAGCGCAACGGAGTTAATTGCTCATGGTCGTGATAACGAAACGATTTGTAAGCAGATTGGTGCAGACGCGTTGATCTTCCAAACGTTACCAGACTTAATTGCTGCTGTTGGTATGGGCAATCAAGACATCTCTCGTTTTGATACATCAGTATTCAACGGTGAGTATGTAACGGGCGATATCGACCAAGCGTACCTAGATTTCCTAGACTCTTTACGTAATGACGATTCTAAGATTGAGCGTGAGATCCAACAAGATCTGGCTAACTTAGAGCTACATAACGAAGGTGCTTAGTTTTTCACTCGTTATACATGTTTTGTTAGTAATAAAGCATTCTCGTTAATAATGAATCATCATGGTTAGCGGGTTGAATAAAAAGCGAGCAATAGAGACCTAAGTAATAAAAAACCAGAGCATCGGCTCTAATGCCGTTCACTTAAG
>NZ_JBFRQW010000070.1:0-315 GCF_041472735.1 Vibrio sp. 10N.261.46.E11 | reverse complement strand
CGTGTTTTAAGAGAACGACTCTGTTGATTACTACCAAGCAGGTAACAACCAAATAGATGGTGCCCCGGGCCGGACTTGAACCGGCACAACGCGAACGTCGAGGGATTTTAAATCCCTTGTGTCTACCAATTCCACCACCAGGGCACGCAATTCTTTATTGCGATGCCGATTACTGAAAAGTAAAACACCATCTTAATGTCAAAATGAATCAACATTACAAAATTTGGAGCGATACATCGGGTTCGAACCGATGACCTCAACCTTGGCAAGGTTGCGCTCTACCAACTGAGCTAGTATCGCATTTTCATTCTTATT
>NZ_JBFRQW010000069.1:0-670 GCF_041472735.1 Vibrio sp. 10N.261.46.E11 | reverse complement strand
TGCTCGAAGAACGGTCGTATGTCTTTGCGGCTACGGCCTAACCCTATCCAAATGACTTGGTGAGTCTTAGCGTCAGTGATGACAGTGGCATACCGATGTCCTTTAAAGATGGCGAACTCATCCATGACGAGTTGTCTTAGCCCCTCCCATTTTACTGGCGGTACCACTTGTCTAAGTCGGCGTTTATCTATCTCTTTAATGGTGTGCCAATGAACGCTAGTTAGCTGAGAAATATGCTTAATGGGAAGAAGGGGTAAAAGTTTTTCTATATAGCTTTTTAGGCGCTTCGTTATACGAGCATAAGGCTCTAACCAAGATAGTGACTCTGTTTTAATGCCGCAGTCACGACACTTAACCCTTCGTGTTTGAACAGAAAGTTCAACAGGAACCCCGAGCAACATGGCCTCTTTCACATGACGCCATTGATACTCATGGATAGCTTCGGCTTCAAGACCACAAAGGCACTTAGCCTCAGAGTTAGGTTTAAGTGTCAGGGTAATAAGTGATGCTGTCTGGTGAGACTTTACTATTTGAAAGCCTTCCCAGAATGAAGATAGGAAAGTATGATTCTGCATGAAAACGGTAGTTTGTGTATGATTTTTGTTTGGCGACTAAACCATATCACTTACTACCGTTTTTGTTTTCAATTCCCGCTAATCCGCGATGAACC
>NZ_JBFRQW010000068.1:42498-91562 GCF_041472735.1 Vibrio sp. 10N.261.46.E11 | reverse complement strand
CTTAAGTGAACGGCATTACAGCCAAGTGCTGGGTTTTCTTTTTCTGATTTAATCTATATCTTTAAGGCAGAGTGACATTCCAATTTACTCTATTTGTTGGCTTGTATATTGCAAGTTTACCCACGAGTAACCTGTAAAAGTAATGCTAGGCCACTTTGTTTCTAAAGTTGGTATATATATTGCTTAAGTTATTTCATAACAGTCAGTTCTTGAGTTGAGGTTTACATGGCTATTTCTTTTGACAATGCTTTAGGCATTCACCAACACACAGTTGGTGTACGTGAGCGTAACGCTGAGGTGCTTTCCACTAATATCGCGCAAGCTAACACACCTGGGTATAAAGCAAAGGGATTAGACTTTAATAAATCACTGCAAGCGGCAAGTTCTGGGGCAAGCATTGGTCTTAGCCGAACAGACGGTCGGCATATTTCTGCCTCAACGACGGTGAATGGGGAAACTAAGTATCGAATTCCTACGCAACCTGATACCGGAGATGGCAATACGGTTGATTTGGATTTGGAAAGAAACCTTTTCATGCAAAACCAAATTAGGCATCAAGCCTCTCTCGACTTCCTAGGAAGTAAGTTCAAGAATTTAACTAAAGCGATAAAAGGGGAATAACTAGATGAGCTTATTTAATGTATTCAATGTGACTGGTTCTGCGATGAGTGCTGAATCTGTTCGTCTAAATACTACCTCAAGCAACCTTGCTAACGCAGACAGCGTAAGTAGTTCTGCTAAAGACACTTACAAGGCTCGCCACGCAGTGTTTGGCGCTGAGTTAAATCAGGCACGTAATAGTGGTCACACTGTGCCGGTGAAAGTATTAGGTATCGTAGAAAGCGATAAGCCGCTGAGCGCGGAGTATAACCCAGATCACCCGTTAGCGAACGACGAAGGCTATATCTATAAGCCTAACGTGAACGTTATGGAAGAAATGGCAAACATGATTTCAGCATCACGTGCGTACCAAACAAACGTACAGGTTGCTGACTCGAGTAAACAAATGCTGCTGCGTACGCTGCAGATGGGTCAATAAGGATAAGGAGGTAGCAAATGGCTGGAATCAACAATGTTGGTCAAAGCGGCTTGTCCTATGTTGACCAGCTGAAGAGTCTTCAGGATGGTGCTAAGAAGCCCGATGAAACAACAGGTAAGCAAGATCTTAAACAAGATGACTTCTTATCTTTGTTGACTAAGCAACTTGCACAACAAGACCCTTTTAAGCCGGTTAGCAATGACCAGATGATTGCGCAAATGGCTTCATTTGCGACCGTAGATGGCATTGGCAAAATGAATACACAGTTTGAAAGCTTGAATTCATCAATGACCTCTAACCAAGCACTGCAGGCATCCTCTTTGGTTGGCCGTGATGTATTGGTTCCTGGTGCGGCAGGTGTGAAACAGGGTGATGGCGGTATGGCGTCAATGGTTAAGCTTCCTCAGGCAATGGACAATGTAATGGTCCGTGTTGAGAATGAAGTTGGCCAATTGGTTCGCACTTTTGATATCGGCTCAAAACCATCTGGTGACACACGTGTTGAGTGGGACGGAAAAGACGAAGACGGTAATCCATTGCCGGCCGGTAAATACAACGTAAAAGCGTCGGGTTTATTGGAAGGTGAGAACACAGAGTTCCAAGTGTCGAGTTATGCGAACGTGAACAGTGTGCTTCTTGGTAAAGGCGATGGCAACGTACTACTCAATCTGGCTGGTTTTACATCGCCAGTACGACTTGCTGAAGTACTAGAAGTTGGTAAAGCGTAGCTCTTTTTAGAGTGATTATGCTAGCTAGATTAGGAGAATATTGGAATGTCATATGTATCTTTAAGCGGTCTATCCGCTGCACAGTTAGACCTGAATACAACCAGTAACAACATTGCGAACGCAAACACATTTGGCTTTAAAGAGTCTCGTGCAGAGTTCGGTGATGTTTACTCAAGCTCGTTGTTCACTAACGCAAAAACGACGCCAGGAGGCGGTGCGCAAGCTAGCCAAGTAGCGCAACAGTTCCACGAAGGTTCAAGTATTTATACGAATAACCCAATGGACTTGCGTGTAAGTGGTACAGGTTTCTTTGCAGTATCGAAAGACCGTATGGTGCCAGAGATCAATGAACTAACGCGTAATGGTGCATTTCACCTAAACAAAGACAACTACATGGTTACGGCTAATGATGAGTTTCTTTTAGGCTATGATGTTGATCCAAATACCGGTGAAGTTCTTTCTTACGCACCAAAGCCTCTCGACATTCCTGCAGAGTTTGGTAAGCCTAAACAGACAGAAAACATTGAAGTAGGGGTTAACCTTCCTGCAAATGGTGATCTGAAAGACCCGGCGACATTTGACTTCAAAGATCCTGACACCTATAACCGTGCAACGTCTTCGACGGTCTACGATTCTATGGGACAGTCTTACAAGTTAACGACTTACTACCTAAAAGATCAGACTCAACCGAATACTTGGCAGACGTACTACACCATGTCAGATGAAACGGGTGAGAAGCCGGTAAACATTACTGGTGGCGACGCGACGAATTCAGCTGGTCATGTTGGTCACACCATGAAATTCAACAATGACGGTACCTTAGCAAGCCTTAACGGTGGTCAGCCAATTTTGTCTGATCCTATCGGCGCAGGTGAGAACGCAATTGATTTGAACGGTGCTGATCCAACACAGGTACTTAACTTTGGTCTGGATTCTTCAACTCAGTTTGCTGCTCCGTTCGAACTGTCTAGGTTTGATGAAGATGGCGCGACAACTGGTTTCTTAACGAAAATCGATTTCGATGAGTACGGCAGTGTTCTAGGTAGTTACTCAAACGGTGAAAATGTGATACTAGGCCGCGTAGGTTTGGTTCGTGTACCGAATGAGCATGGTCTAGATAAGAAAGGCGGTACTCAATGGGATTCTACTAACGCTTCAGGTGATAAAATCTGGGGTGAATCAAATAAAGGTTCATTTGGTAGTATCAACAATGGCTCACTAGAGCAGTCGAATATCGATATGACTCAAGAATTGGTTGATTTGATTTCTGCTCAACGTAACTTCCAAGCGAACTCTCGTTCTCTAGAAGTACACAACCAACTACAACAGAATATTCTTCAGATTCGTTAATCGTTTCGAACGTCTGAATCATCTGCGAATACCCAATTCAATGTTATTGAGTTGGGTATTGTTGGTGAATTTTATATGGCTGTTTGTCTTTTTATTTGCCGCCCCTATTGCCGCACGGTAATGCCACTGGCAACAATTCTTCCTGAATGATCCTTTGATGATCACATTTCTTGTTCGATTTCTATTTAAATTACTGATAAATAACAGTTAAAAATATTGGCACAGTGTTTGCTTTATTAGCCCCAGAAGATGATTTTTGGAGCAAAATTATGGATCGCGCACTGTTTCTTGCCATGAGTGGCGCTAAGCAAAATATGCAGGCTTTGCAGCTGCGTTCAAACAACCTTGCCAACGTAAGCACTACGGGTTTCCGTGCTGATTTAGCACAAGCACGTTCAATGCAAGCGTATGGGGAAGGCATGCCTACTCGTGTTTTCAGTATGACGGAGCGTCCGGGCCATAATTTCGCGCAAGGTAGTGTGGTTACTACTGGTCGAGATCTCGACGTCACCATTCAAGGTGATGGTTGGATTTCAGTTATGGACAACACTGGTCGTGAAGGTTTAACCCGTAACGGTAACCTAAGGGTTGACCAAAACGGTCTACTTACCAACGCAAGTGGCCATTTAGTGCTTGGTGAAAACGACGCACCAATCACGCTCCCAATCCCAATCAGTAAAGTAGAAATTGGTACTGATGGTACGATTTCGGTGATTCCTCAAGGCGCTCCAGCTGAAGAATTAGCCGTAGTTGATCGTATTAAGCTTGTGCGTCCAGATAATCAAAGTTTGTTTAAAGATACGAATGGCCTATTCCGTTCGAAAAACCCAGATCAGGCATACGAAGCAGATGCAGCGGTAACGTTGCTCAAAGGTGCTATCGAAGGCAGTAACGTAAATGCCGTAGGTGAAATGACCAGCTTAATTGACTTACAACGTCAGTTTGAAATGCAGGTCAAGATGATGAGCACAGCAGAGGAAATGGACAAGTCGTCTGATTCACTGCTTCGTATGAGCTAATAGAATTTAAGGAAATTACTATGCATCCAGCATTATGGGTAAGTAAAACCGGTTTAGACGCCCAACAAACCAATATTTCAACAATTTCAAACAACCTTGCCAACGCCTCAACCATTGGTTTTAAAAAGAGCCGCGCGGTGTTTGAAGATCTGTTCTATCAGAATATTAACCAACCAGGTGGCCAATCTTCTCAGAATACCGAGCTACCAAGTGGCTTGATGTTAGGTGCGGGTTCAAAAGTGGTTGCAACTCAAAAGGTGCACACTCACGGTAATGCACAAACTACCTCGAACAGCCTAGATATGATGATCGAGGGTGATGGTTTCTTCCAAGTTGAAATGCCAGATGGTGAAACAGGTTATAGCCGTAACGGTCAGTTCACACTGAACGGTGATGGCGCAATCGTAACATCGGGTCAAGGTTATCCTCTGCAACCCGAAATCGTTATTCCTGAAGATGCGATCTCAGTAACGGTTGGCAACGATGGTGAGGTGTCGGTTCGTCTACGAGGTCAGCAAAACAACGTCGTGGTTGGCCAAATCACCATTACAGATTTCGTAAACCCAGGTGGTTTAGAGCCTATTGGCCAAAACCTTTACTTGCCTACAGGTGCAAGTGGTGACCCGCAAGAAGGGGTTCCGGGGTTGAACGGCTTAGGTAATGTTCGTCAATCTATGCTTGAAGCATCCAATGTAAACGTAACAGAAGAGTTGGTTAATATGATTGAAGCTCAACGTGTCTACGAAATGAACTCAAAAGTTATCTCAGCGGTAGATAAGATGATGAGCTTCGTTAACCAACAGCTCTAGCTGGTTAATTCGCTGTTTACTGATTTCTTTTAATTGTTCTGTTTACTATTGTCTACTGAGAGTACATCGCCATGAAACGTATTGTTTGCTTAGCTCTGTTTTTATCTATGACGGGCTGTACCACACTTGAGCCAATTGAAACTCCGGCACAAGAGAACGCAACCACAGTGGTTGATGCAGTAGAAGGCGATAAGGCTGCCCAGGAAAGCACTGGCATTATCGACACACTTCGAGATAGAACTGACCCTATTGCTGGTGACCCTGCATGGGCGCCAATCAATCCGAAGAAAAAACAAGAGCATTATGCTGCAGCAACAGGCTCTCTGTTCAATGCAAACCACATCGGCAGCATGTATGACGATTCAAAACCTCGCGGTATTGGTGACATCATTACAGTCGCGTTAGATGAAAATACGCGGGCGACCAAAAAAGCCAATGCAGATATGTCTAAATCGAACGACGCATCAATGGAACCTCTAGCGGTAGGTGGTGAAAATCTAGAACTGGGAAAATACAACTTTTCTTACGATCTGAGTAACACCAACACCTTTGCTGGAGATGCATCAGCTAACCAAAGTAACAGCATTAGTGGTTACATTACCGTTGAAGTCATTGAAGTATTAGCTAATGGCAACCTAGTGGTTCGTGGTGAAAAGTGGATGACGTTGAATACGGGGGATGAGTACATCCGCTTAAGTGGCACCATCCGCCCTGATGATATCGATTTCGAGAATACCATTGCTTCGAACCGTGTTTCGAATGCACGAATTCAGTATTCAGGTACTGGCGTGCAGAAAGATATGCAAGAGCCTGGATTCTTGGCACGATTCTTTAATGTATCTTTGTAGAGCTTGAGGCCGTGTCGGCATATTGACACTCTCTGAATTGTCTAACTTCAAGCTAACTTATTATAAATTAAAGCAATACAGACAGGTTACTCAATGAAAAAACTAACACTCGTACTCTTCGGCATACTATTTCTTGCCTCCAGTGCTCATGCCGCGCGTATAAAAGACGTGGCAAAAGTAGCGGGTGTTCGTAGTAACCAACTTGTCGGCTATGGTTTGGTCACAGGTTTGCCGGGTACTGGTGAAACAACTCCCTTTACCGATCAAACGTTTAACGCAATGCTGCAAAATTTTGGCATTCAATTGCCGCCTGGCACTAAACCAAAAACTAAAAACGTAGCGGCTGTTATTGTTACCGCTGAACTGCCGGCTTTCTCTAAACAGGGGCAAGAGGTTGATGTAACCGTATCTTCTATCGGTTCCGCAAAAAGCCTTCGTGGTGGTACCTTACTGCAAACCTTCTTGAAAGGTTTAGACGGCCAAGTGTATGCCGTGGCTCAAGGTAACTTGGTAGTAAGTGGTTTTAGCGCGCAGGGTAACGACGGTTCTAAGATTGTCGGTAACAACCCTAACGTTGGCATCATCTCTAGCGGTGCAACGGTTGAACAAGAGATTCCAACCCCATTCGGTCGCGGTGACTATATTACCTTCAACCTAATCCAATCAGATTTTACAACGGCTCAGCGTTTGGCTGATGCGGTTAACAACTTCTTAGGCCCACAAATGGCGTCTGCGGTGGATGCAACTTCTGTGAAAGTTCGCGCACCACGTGAAATCAGCCAACGTGTGGCTTTCTTGTCTGCCATCGAAAATATCGAATTCGACCCTGCAGAAGGTTCTGCAAAAATCATTGTTAACTCTCGTACCGGCACAATTGTGGTTGGTAAGCACGTTCGCTTAAAAGCGGCGGCGGTAACGCACGGTGGTATGACGGTCGCAATCAAAGAAAATCTCAACGTAAGCCAACCGAATGCATTTTCTGGCGGCCAAACAGTAGTGGTTCCTGATTCAGATATCGAAGTCACTGAAGCTGATGGCAAGATGTTTAAGTTTGAACCTGGCCTAACGCTGGATGATTTGGTTCGAGCTGTCAACGAAGTGGGTGCAGCGCCTTCTGATTTAATGGCAATCCTTCAAGCACTGAAACAAGCGGGTGCGATTGAAGGTCAGTTGATCATTATTTAAGGAATAAAGCATGATTAAAAATAATAATGACATTGGCTTTATTCACGATATCGGTAGCCTAGACCGTCTTCGTCAACAAGCGGTAAGCGGTGAAGAAGGCAGTGAAAAAGAAGCACTGACGGCTGCGGCAAAACAGTTTGAATCGATTTTCACCTCGATGCTGTTTAAGTCGATGCGTGATGCGAACTCGAATTTTAAGTCGGATATGTTGAACAGCCAGAATGAGCAGTTCTATCGTCAGATGCAAGATGACCAAATGGCGAGTGAGTTAAGTGCAAATGGTTCATTAGGCCTTGCGGACATGATCGTAGCTCAATTAAGTGCTGGTCAAGCAAGCGACGCGACGGAAGATAAGGTTCGTAATGAAGGTTTTGATACTTCACTGCAAAGGCCGCAATACTCAGGTCGTTCACAAGTTGGTGCGTTGGACGTTCAACCAACGGTAGCTGCTTCAACAGCAAAACAGTCAGTGTCCTTTGATTCACCAGAATCGTTTGTGACCTCAATGAAGCCTTACGCTGAAAAAGCAGCGAGTGCGCTCGGTGTTGATTCGTCACTATTATTGGCACAAGCTGCGCTTGAAACCGGTTGGGGTTCTAAAATGATTAAGAACTCATTGGGCAACAGCAACAACCTATTCAACATCAAAGCTGATAGAAGTTGGAAGGGCGATAAAGTTGCGACTCAAACTCTAGAGTTCCATGGAAAAACTGCCGTTAAAGAGTCCGCCTCATTCCGTTCTTACTCAAACTTTGAAGAAAGCTTTAATGATTACGTGAAGTTCTTGAACGAAAACCCAAGATACGAAACGGCGTTGCAGCATCAAGGTAACTCTGAGAGTTTCATCAAAGGCATTCACCAGGCAGGTTACGCAACCGACCCTAACTATGCCGACAAGGTTTTACGAGTTAAAGCTAAGATTGATGAGATGAAATAGCGTTATTGAATGCACTCGAGAGCTTGCCACCGGCAGGCTCTTTTTTTATCTGTCCCTTCAGCTCTTACGCGTCATTCATAGCTTTCTCCTTACACTTCAATAAATTATTGCCTTTTGACTCTCCGTTATTTCTATTGGCACATATATTGCTAAATATCTTAATAACAAGCTGTAGTAGTTAATCAGTTCATGCTGATTTTGTTAAGTTTTTTGGGGGCATTATGGCGTCGGATCTTCTGAATGTAGGGGCACAAAGTGTTCTTACTGCTCAGAGACAGCTAAACACCACAGGTCATAACATTTCTAACGCCAACACAGAGGGCTATAGCCGTCAGTCTGTGGTTCAAGGTGTGAATGACCCGCGCCAGTACGGTGGTCAAACCTACGGTATGGGTGTGCATGTGGAAAATGTTCGCCGCTCTTGGGATCAGTTTGCCGTCAAAGAACTTAACTTATCAACAACCAATGCCGCTAACAAAGCGGATACCGAAGCTAACCTAGATATGCTGTCCAGCATGTTGTCATCGGTTGTTTCGAAGAAGATCCCAGAGAACCTCAATGAGTGGTTTGATTCTGTTAAGACGCTCGCTGATACCCCGAATGATGTGGGTACACGAAAAGTCGTCATAGAAAAAGCTGGGTTATTAAGTAAAACGCTAAATGAATTTCATGAAACCGTTCGTCAACAGTCTGATTCTGCGAATAAAAAATTAGACATGGGGATCGAGCGAGTTAACCAAATTGCATACGAGATCCGTGATCTTCAGCGACTAATGGTACGAACTCCCGGACCTCATAATGATCTACAAGATCAGCACGAACAGCTAGTTAATGAGCTTTCTGGTTACACTAAAGTGACGGTGACACCACGCGCTAATAATGAAGGCTTTAATGTCCATATCGGTAATGGTCATACCTTAGTTTCTGGTACAGAAGCGAGCCAACTGAAAATGATCGATGGCGTACCAGATGCACATCAGCGTCGTCTTGCTATCGTAGAAGGAAAGTCATTAAAGGCGATTACTAACCGCGATATTGATGGACAAATCGGCGCGATGTTAGACATGCGTGATGAACATATTCCTGCAGTTATGGATGAGCTTGGCCGTTTGGCGACCGCGTTTTCATACGAGGTCAATGAATTGCAATCGCAAGGTTTGGATCTCAATGGCAATGTAGGTAAAAACCTGTTTACCGATGTGAACTCTGAGTTAGTGGCTAAGTCTCGTGTTACTGCTCACGGACAGTCAAAAGCGGATGTCGCGGTTTATATTGATGATACTTCTGCTCTAAAAGGCGGCGAGTATGGCCTGAAATACGATGGCAGCGATTATGTGGTGATCAAGCCAGATGGTGAAACGGTAAAAGTGAGCACTAATTCAACCGGAAATGCCTTTTATTTAGATGGCATGCGAGTGGAAGTTCGAAATCCGCCTGAACTGGGTGAGAAGCTTTTACTACGCCCAACCCGTAACTTTGCCGCGCAGATTCAGATGGAAACCAAAGACCCTAAAGATATTGCGGCGCAAAGCTATGAGGCATCAACTACCTTTGCCAAAGGCACTGCGGGCTTCAAAATTTTGGCGGCAGGTCAACTGCGAGAGTTTGAAGTGATCGTGTCACCAAAGGGCGAACAGTTTGCGGTTACCGATCCTAAAGGCAACATACTTATGCAGCCTCAACCGTACCCACCACAAGGCCCTGTGACAATTAACGGTACAACGTTTGAACTTACACCGGGCGCGGTGGCAAACGATAAATTTACGGCAAATCTTGTCCCATCAGAAGGTGACAATGGCAACTTGCGTAAATTGCAAAACCTCCAAACAGGCAAAGTCTTGGATGATGGTGAGTCTACGATTCTAGATCTTTACCACAATTTGAATACCAATACGGGTTTGAAATCTTCAACGGCAAATCGCTTGAGTGATATTGCTAGATTAGAAAAAGAGTCAGCTCAAGAACGTATTGCTTCAGTCTCTGGGGTGAACCTAGATGAAGAAGCGGCAAATATGATGAAATTTCAGCAAGCGTATATGGCTTCGTCTCGCATCATGCAAGCCGCCAATGATACGTTTAATACTATTTTGGCTTTGAGGTAGGAAGTATAAATGTTGACTCGTATTTCTAGCTTTCATAATTATCAGTCAGTACAAAATGACTTTCGCCGCCAAGAAAATAAGGTACATCATAATCAAGCACAACTGGCTTCTGGTAAGAAACTACAGTCGGCGAGTGATGATCCTTTGGCGACGCATTATTTACAAAACATCGGTCAGCAATCTGAGCAACTTAAACAGTATGTTGATGCGATCACTTTAATTAGAAACCGCCTTGAACATCATGAAGTCATGGTCGCCAACTCGGAAGGGTTCGCGGATGAAGCAAAACGAACCGTGATGGAAATGATTAACGGTGCACTTTCTCCGGAAGACCGTTTAGCGAAGAAACGTGAAATTCAAGAGTTATCGAATAATCTTCTGCACTTAGCTAATACTCAAGATGAGTCGGGTAACTACACATTTTCAGGTACCAAGCCCAAGAGCCAACCATTTTTTCAAGATAAAGAAGGGAATGTCTCTTATCAAGGTGATGACTATCAAAGAAAGATGCGAGTAGCAACGAGCTTTGAAATGGCAATGAACGATCCGGGCAGTAAGTTGTTTATGGAAATAGATAACCCGTTTGGTGATTACGAGCCTCAATATGATCTTGAACCTGCCTCTGAGTTATTACTAGGGCGCGCAACCAATAAAGCTGAAGATGGTTCTACCTATAAAGTGACTTTTGTTGATATGCAAACAGGCAAGTTCGCTTACCAGCTTGAAAAAGATGGCGAAGTGGTTGCTTCGGAAGATTTTGATCCTTCGAAAGGTGTTGTCTATGAAGGTCTGAATATCCAATTCAAGGGGCAGATCACTAAGGGTGACTCGATCACTTTAGAGCCGAGAAAGACATTCTCTATTTTTGATACATTCAAAGAGACTGCTGAACAGGCTGAAAATCCAGTATCGGATGCATCGGCAACGGCAAAGCTGCACCAAATGACAGAAGAATTTCATGCCGCGTTTATTCATTTGACTAAGGCAAGAACGGATGTAGGTGCACGTTTGAGTACATTGGATATTCAAGAGCAACAACATGAAGATTTTAAGTTGTCTTTAGCGAAAGCCAAAAGCAACTTTGAAGACTTGGATTATTCGAAAGCCATCATTGAATTCAATGAAAACTCTCGAGCGTTACAAGCTTCACAACAAGCGTTTGGCAAGACCAAAGACCTGACCTTGTTTAATTATATTTAGCTGTGAAAAGTCGTTAATCTGGGGTTAATTCTCTGCCGTATGTGCTATGCCATACGTGCGAATGATTCTTCGAATGCCGTTTTTTTATTCAAAGCGGCATGTTTAAAAAATAGCGGCAAAAAACGGCAACGAGAGGTATGAATCTCTTATATTCTCGACTTAATACAATTGGAATCTATGGTTGTTCTTTATTAACCGTATGTTTTTATTGTTTTTTTTAAATTATTGCAATTAATTTAAAAAGTTGGCACATAACATGCTTTTGTATTTGTCATAAATGATTAATACAGATCTTAAACCTTATCTAGGGTTTATCGCGTAATACACGGTCAGTGCTTATCCATATGAGAGTAAAGCTGGCCGCTTCGCAGAAACTTTGCGAACTCATAAGGAGAGCAATATGGCTATTAATGTAAGCACTAACGTATCTGCTATGACAGCACAACGATACTTGAATAAATCGTCTAATGAACTAGCGACCTCTATGGAGCGTTTGTCATCAGGACACAAGATCAACAGTGCAAAAGATGATGCAGCTGGTCTACAAATATCAAACCGTTTAACAGCCCAGTCTCGTGGTCTTGATGTAGCGATGCGTAATGCAAATGATGGTATTTCGATTGCTCAAACTGCAGAAGGCGCGATGAACGAATCAACGAACATACTACAACGTATGCGTGATCTAGCGATTCAGTCATCAAACGGCACCAACTCTCCGGCAGAGCGTCAAGCATTAAACGAAGAGACTATGGCTCTTCAAGATGAGCTTAACCGTATCGCTGAGACCACGGCTTTCGGTGGACGTCGCTTATTGAATGGCTCATTTGGTGAAGCTTCATTCCAGATTGGTTCAAACTCTGGTGAAGCGATGATAATGGCGCTAACTAGTATTCGTGCGGATGATTTCCGTATGGGTGGAACAACATTCGACACTGAAAACGCTAAAGATAAAAGCTGGGAAGTACCAGTAGCAGCAAAAGATCTTAAGTTTGAATTCAAAACTAAAGCAGGTGAAGAGATTACTCTCGATATAAACGCCAAAGCTGGCGACGATATCGAAGAACTAGCCACTTACATTAATGGTCAATCTGATTTAATTAACGCATCGGTTACTGATGAAGGTCGCATACAGGTATTTGTTGCCGAGCCAGATTTAGATGGTGAGATGAGAATATCAGGTGGTTTAGCTTCTGAACTAGGCTTCAAAATTGATGCTCCTGAAGGCCAGGAAACCACAACTACGGCGGATGGCAAAGTTGTACCTGCACCTGCTGTAGGTCGAATGACATTAGTTCAAGATATCGATTTGAATACTGTAGCGGGCTCACAAAACGCAATCAGTGTCATCGACTCTGCAATGCAGTACGTTGATTCACAGCGTGCTGATTTGGGTGCGAAGCAAAACCGTCTAAGCCACAGTATTAATAACTTGGCAAACGTTCAAGAGAACGTAGATGCTTCAAACAGCCGAATCAAAGATACGGACTTTGCGAAAGAGACAACGCAAATGACCAAAGCTCAAATTCTGCAACAAGCTGGTACATCAATACTTGCTCAAGCAAAACAGTTGCCTAACTCTGCAATATCATTATTGCAATAGTTATTGGTTGAACTCGCATTCGTGTTCAGACGTGAACCGCATAGCGAGGGAAACTGGCAAGCATACTTACTATTGGGTGTTTAGCTCTCTCATCTCTCACCTGCTATCCATTTTTACGGTAAGAATGCAACGGCGCGTCGGAAATGTGTTCATTTCTCGATGATCTCCGCACAGGCTCTGACACGCCAACTAGCCCCGTTTCCTTCACAGGAAAAGGGGCTTTTTCCTTTTTATTTCTACGCTTTTTCCTTTCTATTTCTACACTTTTATTTTCTTTTAGATCGTCTAGTTTACCTTTCAAATCCGCAAAACCTCGATCTCACTCATCTGTTTCACGGTAAACAACTCCATTCTTTGATTAAGAAGCATACCAATCTGAGCTCTTTGGCGACTATTCATTTCTCTACATTGGGTAACTCAAATGGTGTTTAGTGTATTTTTTGAACACTTTAAAATGCATTCTCAATTGAAGATTGCCACTGTTATAGAAAATGTGAGATTTTAAGTGCCTGATAATATTGAATTTAATATTTAATTTGTGGTTTTTTGAAAGTTTTTCTAAAGCTTCTGAATTTCGAGCCGTTATTAAAAGTAACTTAGAGATAACTACTTGGTTTTCCGAGACGTCGGAAACCGCTATACCGGAAAATCAATTGGAGAAATCACCATGGCAGTGAATGTAAATACCAACGTTTCAGCAATGACAGCACAGCGTTACCTAAATAGTGCAAATAGCGCTCAACAAACATCAATGGAACGCCTATCTTCAGGCTCTAAAATCAACAGCGCAAAAGATGACGCTGCTGGCCTACAAATCTCGAACCGTTTGAACGTTCAGAGCCGCGGCCTTGATGTTGCTGTACGTAACGCGAACGATGGTATCTCAATCGCTCAAACGGCAGAAGGTGCGATGAATGAAACATCAAACATTCTGCAACGTATGCGTGATTTGTCTCTGCAATCAACAAATGGTTCAAATACAAAAGCTGACCGTGTAGCAATCCAAGAAGAAGTAACGGCGCTTAACGATGAATTGAATCGTATCGCTGAAACTACATCTTTTGGTGGTAACAAGCTGCTTAACGGTACTCACGGTACTAAGTCATTCCAAATTGGTGCAGACAATGGTGAGGCTGTAATGCTTCAACTGAAAGACATGCGTTCTGATAACGACCAAATGGGCGGCAACAGCTACCAATTTACCGAAGCTAAAGGTAAAGATTGGGGCGTTAAAGCTGGCGCGAATGACTTAACTATGTCACTAAAAGACAGCTTTGGTGATGATCGAGAAATCAACATCTCTGCTAAAGCGGGCGATGACATTGAAGAGCTAGCGACTTACATTAACGGTCAACAAGACTTAGTTAAAGCGTCTGTTGATGACGAAGGTAAACTTCAAATCTTCGCTGGTAACAACAAAGTTGATGGGGAAATTGCATTTTCTGGTGCTTTATCAGATGAACTAGGCATGACAGCAGGTGCGAAACCTGAAGATCCAAAAACGCTAGAGGCTAAGAAAGTTACGGTTGATAGTATCGACGTAACGTCTGTTGGTGGTGCACAAGAATCTGTAGCTGTCATCGATGCGGCACTTAAATATGTAGATAGCCACCGTTCTGAGCTTGGTGCTTTCCAAAACCGTTTCGACCACGCAATTAACAACTTAGACAACATCAACGAAAACGTTAATGCATCTAAGAGCCGTATCAAAGATACCGATTTCGCTAAAGAGACGACTCAGATGACCAAATCTCAGATCCTTTCTCAAGCTTCAAGCTCGATTCTTGCTCAAGCGAAGCAAGCTCCGAACTCGGCACTTAGCCTACTAGGTTAATCGGTTGAAAGGCCACGTTAATGAAAGATGTTAACGTTTGGCTTCCACAAATTAGCTCGTGGTGAGAGATGAGCGCTAAATAAACCCAGCTTCGGCTGGGTTTTTTATTGCCTGTTATTTGGTAAAGGTACATTGGAGTGAAGTGCCGTGTCGGCGAAAACGAGTAAAAGAGAGAGCAGGGACTTTTTTATGTCAATTATCTGATAGGTATTGATACGCATTGTGCTGAATCCGGCTTTAAAAGGTGCCGTGAGATTAATCGAGCTACTTCACGTTTTTTTTGATATTGAAAATAAAACGAAAAAAATGCATTTTTTATTAAAGCTTCTAGTTAAGGGGCCGTTAAAGGGATTGAGAGAAATGATATGTACCAATGTAAGGTGAGAGAGACACTGGTATATAAAACAAAATAACATGTGTTTTTGTGAGGTGAGAGTCACATAAGTGCATGAAAAAATGCCTAAAGGAGATCAACTATGGCGATTAATGTAAGCACAAATGTGTCTGCAATGACGGCTCAGCGCTACCTAAATAGCGCGGCTGAAGGTACTCAAAAATCAATGGAGCGTTTGTCTTCTGGCTATAAAATTAATAGCGCAAAAGATGATGCTGCAGGCCTACAAATCTCTAACCGCTTAACGTCGCAAAGCCGTGGCCTAGATATGGCTGTAAAAAACGCGAACGATGGTATCTCTATTGCACAGACAGCTGAAGGTGCAATGAATGAGTCAACCAATATTCTGCAACGAATGCGTGACCTTTCTCTTCAATCTTCAAATGGCTCAAACACGAAATCTGAACGTGTTGCAATCCAAGAAGAAGTCTCTGCTCTAAACAAAGAACTTAACCGTATCGCTGAAACGACCTCTTTTGGTGGTAACAAGCTTTTGAACGGAACTTTCGGTAGTCAATCTTTCCAAATTGGTGCAGATTCTGGTGAAGCAGTAATGCTGACGATGAATAATATGCGTACTGACACTGAAGCGATGGGCGGTAAAAGCTACAGCGTTGCAGAGGGTAAAGATACGTCTTGGCGCGTAGGTGAAGACTCTGTTCTAACGATGAAGTACACCGATCAGTTTGGTGACCTTCAAGACCTGTCGATTACTGCGAAGCAAGGTAATGACATGGAAGAACTTGCCACTTATCTAAATGGTCAAAGCCCAGACGTACAAGCATCGGTAGGCGAAGGCGGTAAATTGCAACTCTTCGCTTCAAGCCAAAAAGTTGATGGTGCTATAGAGTTTGGCGGCTCGCTTGCTGATGAGCTAGGTCTTGGCTCTGGTAAAGATGCAGAAGGTAAAGAGATCCCTGGTAGCAGTAAGGCTATCGTAACGGATGTTACTGTTAACGATATTGATGTAACTTCAGTTGCTGGTTCAAACAATGCTGTCTCTATTATTGACGGGGCCTTAAAGGCAGTCGATAGTAACCGTGCTTCTCTTGGTGCATTCCAAAACCGTTTTGACCACGCAATCAGCAACTTAGAAAATATTAACGAAAATGTTAATGCGTCTAAGAGCCGAATCAAAGATACTGATTACGCAAAAGAAACAACGGCAATGACGAAGTCTCAAATCTTACAACAAGCGAGTACTTCTATTTTAGCTCAAGCAAAACAATCACCATCAGCAGCTCTAAGCTTATTGGGCTAAACTTACTTCAGTAAGTAACGGTAAACTCTACCTTGAGTAGGGTTTACTGTTAGGCTCATAAAGGTGGGAGGGAGAGTGTTATGGAAATATTATCTAACGCATCGAACATCCAGCCTTATGGCTCACCTAATGGCATTAAATTTGCAAGCGATAAAGGTAGTAGTGCGTCGAGTACTTTACAACTGAAAGAAGCAACATCTTATGACAAGGTAGAAAAATCGAAAGAGATGGCTACCGAAGCGGCGATTCAATTAGCTCAACATAGACAAGAGTTGAATGATGCGGAGCGAGTCAAAATGGTGGAGAAGGTAAATGAATTTATATCTTCTCTCAACAAAGGTGTTGCTTTTAAGGTTGATCAAGAGACCGGGAGAGATGTGGTTACCATTTATGAGACCACAACGGGCGATATTATTCGCCAAATTCCCGATGAAGAAATGCTCGAAATTCTAAGGCGCCTAGCAGCCCAAACCTCGAATAGTGGAATATTGGAGGCTAAGGTTTAAGTCGTATTATTGAGGTGGTTTAATGAGTTTTGGCCCAATGGGGATTTCGTCTGGCATGGATATCAATTCCATGGTCAGCAAAATTGTTGATTCGGAGCGTGTGCCTAAACAGCAGCAAATCAACAATGAAAGAACGCGAATAGACACCAGCATTAGTGCCTATGGAAGACTCAGAGAGTCCCTTGATTCGATGAAGAACCTGATGACAAGCTTTCGCCAGGACAAAGCTTTTGCTGTGCGAACAGTAGAAAGTTCTGATGAGGGGCTTGTTTCTGCAACCGCGACTACCGAAGCTATCGCTGGCAAATATGCCATCGATGTGTTGCAGCTTGCCCAGAGCCATAAAGTGGCTTCTGACGTACTGTCAGAGGACATGAGATTTGGCCCTGGTAAGCTGCAGGTTTCGCTTGGTAAAGAGAGCTTCGAGACACAAGTTAGTGCTAACTCAAAACTGCGTGACGTTGTTAGAAGTATTAACAGCGCCGGAGATAATCCGGGTGTCCGAGCTTCTATCATTAATGATAAAGAAGGACCTCGATTAGTCCTCGCTTCAAATATGTCTGGTGAAGACAATCAAATAAAACTCCACGTTGACTCTGAAGACAACAACCCTCTAAAAAAATTAGAATATAAAACCCTATCAGAAAGACTGAAAGCCTTAGAAGATGCTCGCTCAGTAGCGCAAGGCGTCTTAGCTGATGCTCCTCCCAAATTGGATGCCGACGGTAACCCTATTCCAGACGGTTTCGCTGTTCCGTTGCGAGACGTTAACGGGAATACTGTATTTGATGTCAACGGTAATCCTATTTATGAAAGAAAAGCGGAACCCGTCGTTGAACCCGAAGATCCTTTCGCTGAATTTGATCGTGACAATTTAACTTATGGCCAAGCAGCGGCAATAGCTGGTCAGAAGGCGCTCGATGCGGCAGCTTTAGCAGCTTCAGGGATGCCAGAAGATACAATCCCTGGATGGAACAATACTGCTTCAGGCACATTGCTCGATTCCTTTTTTAGGCCTGAACTTGAGCTTGACGAAAAAGCCATAGAGAAAGCAGCTGATATTCCAGGGTGGTCAAATACTGCCGCTGGTACGTTGACAGATTCTTATGTTACTCCCAAAGAGGCACAGCAGAAACTCGATGCCGAGAAAGCCAGAATAGAAAGTAAATTGGTTGATGAACGTTCTGAGTTGGCGAAGAGAGTTGAAAGAGGTGAACTAACCCCCCTGCAGGCTCAGCAACTAGAGAGAGCTAAATTATCTCCAGCAGAACGAGCACACTTAGAAAAAGTCGATAAAGCACAAGCTGATCTTGCTCAGGCTCAAGAGTCTTTCGATACCTACAGTGGTATGACGGAAGTTCAAGCAGGACAAAATTCTATGGTTGTTCTAGACGGCATTGCTCAGCTCTCTAGCAATAACAATGTGATTGAAGATGCCGTTGAAGGTATTGATATTACGGTTAAAGGTAAAACCCCTAAAGATAAGCCGCCAGCAGAGATTGGCGTTGAGTACGACCGCAATCGTGTTCGAGAAGATATTGAAGCTTTTGTTAACTCTTATAATCAGTTTTACCAAGTATCTAAAGACTTAGCGGGTGTTGATCCACTGACTGGTCAAAAAGGCCCTCTCTCTGGCGACAGTACAGTACGCAGTGCAGATTCTCGATTGAAAAGTATATTCTCATCAAGAATTGAAGACGCGCCAGATAATATTAAGTCTTTGACTGAATTTGGTATCACTACCACAAGACAAGGCTCGCTAGAAATAAACTACGATATGCTGGACCGTCAACTCAACAATCACTTCGATAAGTTGGGTGAATTCTTTGGTGGCAACAATGGCTTTGCTAAAAAAGTCGAAGATGCGATTCAAGGGATCACGGGTGTAACGGGCTCTATCCGTACGAGAGAAAAGAGCTTAGTTGAACAAAACTATCGGCTGGTTGATGACCAAGTCGCGCTCGACCGCCGTATGGATAGCTTGCAGAATCGCACGCACTCTAAGTTCACTGCAATGCAGGATGCAACCAGCAAGATGCAATCTCAGTTGGGTAGCATGATGAGTGCAATGGGCTAATAGATGAGCAAACTGCTTCAAGAGCTTTGTGAGCTCGATCAATTAATTATGTCTAAGCTCGAATTTAGTGAAATTAATGCTGAAGAAATCGTGCATCTTGTCGATAACAGAGAACAGTTATTGCAAAACGTGCTTCAATTAATCGATTCATGTCCCGACGTTAAGCAAAGCTCCGAGTGGTTTGAAGCCATTTCGAGAACAAGACAATTGGTCGAACTGATGCAGTCTGAGACTGGTCTAGTAGGTAAAAACTTACATAAATACCGACATGGCGCCAAATCAGTTCAACAATACAAAAAGTTTTTATAGAAGAGGTTTACTATGCGCGGTTCTTTACAGGCATATAAAAAGGTATCAGTGGATAGCCAGCTAACAGCTGCCTCACCGCATAAAATCGTTCAGATGCTAATGGCTGGTGCTATCGAGCGCTTGATTCAAGGTAAAGCGGCAATGCAAGCGGGCAACATCCCGGTGAAAGGTGAGCGACTGAGTAAAGCTCTAGATATCATTATTAGCCTGCGTAGTTGCCTATCGATGGCCGATGGTGGCGACATTGCGAAAAATCTAGATCAACTTTATGAGTTTATGATCACGCAAATTTCTGCTGCAAATCACAAAAATGATCCGCAGCCAATTGATGATGTTATCGATATTATCCGCGAAATTAAGAGCGCTTGGGACCAAATTCCGAATGAATATCACAATTTAACGTCTGCGGATGTAGGTATTTAAAGAAACACCCCAGTTTAAACCAATCGCATATCTCTGAATTGCTTGGTTGCCTTATTTTTATAATCAAATAAAATAGAAGCCATTAGATAGCCTAATGGCTTTTTTCGTTGCTGGTTTCCTAAGTTTGTCCACGTAGATCATAATCATTGATACTTTCTCTGTTTTATCTCTTGCGTCGCTTACCATTTTCCGCATCGCACCAAAATAAAGGCAATAATTCCTACTTATGCAAGGTTTGGCAAAACTGCTTGTCGTCGATGATAACGCTCAAAATCGTCACAATTTAAGCACAATATTAGAGTTTGTAGGAGAGAGCTGCGAAGTAATCAGCTCTGAACAAGCACACAAAGTTGACTGGTCCCTACAGTGGGCCGGTTGCATCATTGGTTCAATTAAAGCCAAAGGCTTCGCATTACTGAATGAAAAGCTTGTTCATGTTAATCACATCCCTTTACTGGTGATTGGCAAAAACGATTACCCGGTTGATGAACTTACTAACTTTGTTGGCGAACTCGAACTTCCTCTTAACTACCCGCAATTAAGTGATGCATTAAGACACTGTAAAGACTTCTTAGGCCGTAAAGGCGTTCAAATTGTCCCTTCAGCGCGTAAGAACACGCTGTTTCGTAGTCTAGTTGGGCAGAGTGTTGGTATCCAAGAAGTTCGTCACTTGATTGAACAAGTCTCTTCTACTGAAGCAAACGTACTGATTCTTGGTGAGTCAGGAACGGGCAAGGAAGTTGTAGCACGTAATGTTCACTATCATTCTAAACGTCGTTCTGGGCCTTTCGTACCCGTAAATTGTGGCGCTATCCCGCCAGACTTGCTCGAAAGTGAATTGTTTGGTCATGAGAAGGGCGCGTTTACTGGTGCAATTACCGCACGTAAGGGTCGCTTTGAATTAGCTGAAGGTGGCACACTGTTTCTTGATGAAATTGGTGATATGCCAATGGCGATGCAAGTTAAATTGCTCCGTGTTTTACAAGAGCGCTGTTTTGAGCGTGTAGGTGGCAATAGCACTATTCAAGCTGATGTTCGAGTGATTGCTGCAACACACCGCAATCTTGAAAGCATGATCGAAGACGATTTATTCCGCGAAGATCTTTACTACCGCTTGAATGTATTCCCAATTGAAATGCCATCGCTTCAAGACAGAAAAGAAGATGTTCCTCTATTGCTGCAGGAGCTGATGACCAGAATGGAAGCTGAAGGTGGCATGCCAATCTGTTTTACTCCTCGTGCAATCAACTCTTTAATGGAGCACTGCTGGCCGGGCAACGTTCGCGAATTAGCTAATTTGGTTGAGCGAATGGTTATTCTGTATCCAAATAGCTTGGTTGATGTGAATCATCTACCCACTAAATATAGATACAGTGATATCCCAGAGTTTCAGCCAGAGTTTAATAATTTTGCATCAGAGGAAGAGCAAGAGCGAGATGCTCTTTCTGACTTGTTCTCGGAAGACTTCAGTTTTGAGCAGCACGATGAGCTTGCTGACAATGTGAACGCACCTCAAGATTTACCCGCTGAAGGGGTTAACTTGAAAGAACTACTCGCTGATATGGAAGTGAATATGATCAATCAAGCGTTGGAGGCTCAGGGTGGTATTGTTGCTCGCGCTGCTGACATGCTTGGAATGCGCAGAACTACTCTGGTTGAAAAAATGCGTAAATATAACTTGCAGCGTTAGTGGCTATTTTGGACGAAAAAAAACTAGCACACACTTTAGCATTTTAGCTTTTTGGCAACTTTAGCTAAACGAACAGATAAACTATAGTCGAGTTGTTGCTTGCTTAACTATGTGATAAATATAGCAAATAGCCTGACTTGTGTTGTACATGTCAGGCTGTTTTAGTATTTGAGGCAAATTTTTGACATGCACCTATCTAACGAACCAGAAAATCAATCACATTTAGATTCTGTTGAGCAACAGGTTGAGCGCTATAAGCAAGTGCTTGATGTGATGCCAGCAGGGGTCATCTTGTTAGATACAGATGGTGAAGTGAGAGAGGCCAATCCTGAAGCGCACCGTATTCTCGGAGTAGAATTGGTTGGTGAGAAGTGGTTTTCGGTAATACAAAATGCCTTTGAACCAAGGGACGATGATGGTCATGAGATCTCATTGAAAAATGGGCGAAAAGTACGTTTGGCCATTTCAGCCTCGACGACTGGTCAGCTTATTTTAATTACCGACCTAACGGAAACTCGTTTATTACAGTCTCGAGTGAGCGATCTTCAGCGTTTATCTTCACTTGGTAGAATGGTCGCTTCGCTTGCTCATCAGGTTCGTACGCCGCTTTCTAGTGCGATGCTGTATGCATCAAACCTTGCCGCGCCAAACTTGCCGCCGGCAACAAAAACGCGTTTCCAATCTAAGCTGATGGATAGACTGCATGATTTAGAGAAACAGGTGAATGACATGTTGTTGTTTGCCAAAGGTGGTGACAATAAGGTGGTTAAGCCATTTACCATTGCGGAATTAATCATCGAGTTTCATCCTATGGTTGAGGCAGCGTTAAAAAGCAACCAGATTGATTATTGTCAGGAAGTTGAAGATGAAGAGACTCAAATGTTTGGCAACGCCAATGCTATCGCTTCTGCTTTAAGTAACCTGGTTTTGAACGCGGTTCAAATTGCGGGTAAGAAATCGCAGATAGATGTGTTTTTTAGGCCGGTAAACGGTGAACTTAAGATATCAGTACAAGACAGTGGCCCCGGTGTACCCAAAGAACTTCAAGGTAAAATTATGGAACCTTTCTTTACCACTCGTTCTCAAGGTACAGGTCTAGGTTTAGCGGTTGTACAAATGGTATGTCGAGCACATGACGGTCGACTGGAATTGATATCAGAAGAAGACGATGGTGCATGCTTTACCATGTGTCTACCGTTGGAAAGAAGCTCTTCTTCTGAAGACTAATAAGTTTTAACTGAATTTACACTGGAGAATCCTATGGCTCAAAGCAAAGTGTTAATCGTCGAAGATGATGAAGGTCTACGCGAAGCCCTTGTCGATACACTCGCGCTTGCCGGCTATGAATGGCTGGAAGCGGATTGTGCGGAAGATGCTCTGGTAAAATTGAAATCAAACTCCGTAGATATCGTTGTCTCTGACGTACAGATGGCAGGTATGGGCGGTTTAGCATTGCTAAGAAACATCAAGCAGCATTGGCCTAATCTTCCGGTGCTATTGATGACGGCCTATGCCAACATTGAAGATGCGGTCGCAGCAATGAAAGAGGGCGCTATCGATTACATGGCAAAGCCATTTGCGCCAGAAGTGCTGTTAAACATGGTAAGCCGTTATGCTCCCGTAAAGTCGGATGACAATGGCGATGCTATCGTTGCCGATGAGAAAAGTATCAAGCTAATGATGCTGGCTGATAAAGTGGCTAAAACCGATGCCAACGTGATGGTGCTAGGGCCAAGTGGCTCTGGTAAAGAGGTCATGTCTCGCTATATTCATAACGCCTCGAGCCGTAAAGACGGGCCGTTTGTTGCGATTAACTGTGCCGCGATTCCAGATAACATGTTGGAAGCGACACTGTTTGGCTACGATAAAGGTGCGTTTACCGGTGCGATTCAAGCTTGCCCTGGTAAATTTGAACAAGCTCAAGGTGGTACTATTTTGTTGGATGAGATCAGTGAAATGGATCTTAGTCTACAAGCGAAACTATTGCGCGTATTGCAGGAGCGTGAAGTTGAACGTCTTGGCAGTCGTAAGAGCATCAAACTGGATGTCCGTGTTCTAGCAACCAGTAACCGCGACCTAAAACAGTATGTTTCTGAAGGGAATTTCCGTGAAGATTTATACTACCGACTGAATGTATTCCCAATTACTTGGCCAGCACTGTGTGAACGTAAAGGCGATATCGAGCCACTTGCGAAGCATTTGGTTGAGCGTCATTGCACCAAACTAGGAATGCCCGTTCCTGTTCTGTCTGAGCAAGCCATTAGTAAACTCGTCAATTATCCGTGGCCGGGTAATGTGCGTGAACTGGATAATGTCGTGCAGCGTGCTCTAATTTTGAGTGAGCAAGAAAATATTTCAGGAGAACACATTTTACTTGAAGGTGTTGACTGGCAAGACGCAACTGGCTTGCAGCAAATTGTTGAAGGCAGCAGTGTTGCAGCCCCAGAAATTAAGCCTATTGCTGAAGCGAATCCTATCAATAAAGTCGTGGCAGGCAGCGAAGGGCTTGGAAATGAACTTAGAGATCAAGAGTATGCGATCATTCTCGAAACATTGATTGCTTGTCATGGTCGACGTAAAGATATGGCTGAAAAGCTAGGCATTAGCCCTCGTACGTTGCGTTATAAATTAGCGAAAATGCGTGATGCTGGAATAGATATTCCAAATTGAACATAAATTAGTAGTGTCAGCTTTCTGACTAGTGTATTACGATAGCTAGTCAAATTGATGCATGGCACGTTAATTGCTCTGTCAATAATACAGCTAAATAGATAGTCATAATTTTGACTCCTGAGGTAGTAAATGAGAATAGATGGTTTACAAGGCGAAATGCAGGCAATGATGCTTGAAGCTGCCAGCACGCGTCCTGCTGCAACGGGCCAAGCGGTTGGTGCAGATTTTGGCAACATGCTGACTAATGCCATCAATAATGTGAACTCATTACAAAAGACCTCTGGTAATCTTCAAACTCGTTTTGACAGTGGCGATCAAAGCGTGTCTTTATCTGACGTGATGATTGCTCGTAATAAATCTAGTGTGGCTTTTGAAGCGACGATCCAAATTAGAAATAAATTGGTCGAGTCGTACAAAGAGCTGATGAACATGCCGGTATAAGTTGGGTAGTAAATAGTGGCAGATAACAGTCAAACAACAGATTTAACCGTAAGCGATAGCAACGACCATGCACTTATTGCAAGTTCTGATCTAGATGGAGAAGGGCAAAATACCGATTTAGGTGAGCGCAGTTCATCTAAGTTCGATATGGCTGTCGGTGATCTCGATTTGCTTCGTCAAGTCGTCTTAGTTCTTTCTATCTCGATCTGTGTAGCGCTTATTGTAATGCTGTTTTTCTGGGTGAAAGAGCCAGAAATGCGTCCATTAGGGGCTTACGAAACAGAAGAGTTGATCCCGGTTCTTGATTATTTGGATACGCAGAAGATTGAGTACTCTCTTGAAGGGAATACCATCTCGGTACCAGCGAGTGAATATAACTCATTAAAGCTAAATATGGTTCGAGCGGGTTTGAACCAAGAGCGAAACACCGGTGATGATATTCTCATGCAAGACATGGGTTTCGGAGTATCACAACGTTTAGAGAAAGAGCGTCTTAAACTAAGCCGTGAAAGACAGCTTGCTAAAGCTATTGAACAGATGAAGCAGGTACGTAAAGCTCAAGTTTTACTTGCCTTACCTAAGCAAAGTGTCTTTGTTCGTCACAATCAAGAAGCTTCCGCTTCTGTATTCCTAACCCTGAAAACGGGGACGAACCTCAAGCAGCAAGAAGTTGATTCTGTTGTGGACATGGTGGCCAGTGCCGTCCCGGGAATGAAAACTTCACGAATTACAGTGACCGATCAGCATGGCCGACTTTTGAGCTCTGGCTCTCAAGACCCGATGTCAGCGGCACGCCGTAAAGAGCACGAGTTAGAGCGCAATCAAGAACAAGCGTTGCGTGAAAAAATTGACTCTATTTTGATCCCGATTCTAGGGTTTGGTAATTACACGGCTCAGGTTGATATTCAGCTCGATTTTAGTGCTGTGGAACAAACAAGAAAACGTTTTGATCCGAATACACCCGCAACCCGAAGTGAATACACATTAGAAGACTATAATAACGGCAACGTTGTGGCTGGTATTCCAGGGGCTTTGAGTAACCAGCCTCCTGCTGATGCTTCGATTCCTCAGGATGTGGCTCAGATGAAAGATGGTACGATGATGGGGCAAGGTTCGGTTCACAAAGAAGCGACCCGCAACTTTGAGCTGGATACTACCATTAGTCACGAGCGAAAACAGAGCGGCACGGTTAATCGTCAGACCGTATCTGTTGCAATCAAAGATCGCCAATCATTGAACCCTGATACGGGAGAAGTGGTTCACACCCCAATTCCAGCAAGCGAAATTAACGCGATACGTCAGGTATTGATTGGAACTGTGGGTTTTGATGAAAACCGCGGTGATTTACTCAATGTTTTAAGCATGCAATTTGCACCTCAAGTAACGGATATTGTTGCTGACGTACCAATTTGGGAGCACCAACACTTTAATGATTGGGTTCGTTGGTTTGCGAGTGCGTTGGTTATTATTGTTGTTGTATTGGTGCTTGTTCGCCCTGCAATGAAGAAGTTGCTTAACCCAGCAGCTGACGACGATGATCAAATGTATGGCCCTGATGGTATGCCTATTGGTGCCGACGGCGAAACCAGCTTAATTGGTGGTGATATTGAAGGTGGTGAGTTGTTTGAATTTGGTTCAAGCATCGATCTACCAAACCTTCATAAAGATGAGGACGTACTGAAAGCAGTACGTGCACTTGTAGCGAATGAACCAGAGCTAGCAGCTCAAGTAGTTAAGAATTGGGTGGCAGATGGCTAACGAAATTGTTCCACAACAAGCAGAAGGTGGTGAGCTTGATGTCGCAAGTGTCGATATCGAGTCTATCTCAGGCGAAGAGCGCGCTGCGATCTTGTTGCTAAGTTTAAGTGAAGAAGATGCTGCGGGTATCATTCGTCATCTAGAACCTAAACAGGTTCAACGTGTTGGTAGTGCGATGGCTCGTTCAACGGATTGGTCGCAAGAAAAAGTAGGTGCCGTGCACCGTGCTTTCTTAGATGATATTCAGAAGTACACCAACATCGGCATGGGCAGCGAAGACTTCATGCGTAATGCGTTGGTGGCTGCTCTGGGTGAAGATAAAGCGAATAACCTTGTTGACCAGATCCTTCTTGGGACAGGTTCTAAAGGTTTGGATTCTCTTAAGTGGATGGACCCTCGTCAGGTGGCAAGCATCATCATCAACGAGCACCCACAGATTCAAACGATCGTATTGTCTTACTTGGAATCGGATCAGTCTGCAGAGATCTTATCTCAATTCCCTGAGCGTGTTCGTCTCGATTTGATGATGCGAATTGCTAACCTTGAAGAAGTTCAACCTTCGGCTCTTGCTGAACTGAATGAAATCATGGAGAAACAGTTTGCGGGTCAAGCGGGTGCTCAAGCTGCTAAAATTGGTGGCCTGAAAGCCGCTGCTGAGATCATGAACTACATGGACAATAATGTAGAAGGCATCTTGATGGGGCAAATTCGAGATCAAGACGAAGACATGGCTACCCAGATCCAGGATCTTATGTTTGTCTTTGAAAACCTTATCGAAGTTGATGACCAAGGTGTTCAACGACTGCTGCGTGATGTTCCACAAGACGTTCTACAGAAAGCACTTAAAGGTGCAGATGAAGGCCTACGAGAGAAGATCTTCAAGAACATGTCTACGCGAGCAGCTGATATGATGAGAGACGATATTGAGGCGATGCCTCCAGTGAAAGTCTCTGACGTAGAAGCCGCTCAGAAAGAGATCTTGGGTATTGCGAGGAAGATGGCAGACAGTGGCGAGATTATGCTGTCTGGTGGCGCCGACGAGTTCCTTTAATACAGAAACCTCAAGAGCCCCACATTGTTGGGGCTTTTCTTTATCCAACCTCAAACTACAGATTAACTACCGTGTAATTGCTTGAATCTACAACGCAGTTAGACGCACTCATAGATAGGTACTGATATGTCAGGTGATAGAAAACGCGGCTTCCTTCGCCCTGAAGAAGATAATACGGTTGCCCAACCTCAGAAATGGGGGCTGCCTGACTATACCTCTGATGTGAACAAGCAAGCTAAAGAAACGGCTTTTAACTACGATCCTGGTTGGATGCCAACGGTTGAAGAAGCCATTGAAGACGAAGAGCTGGTTCTAACTGAAGACCAAATCGAACTGATCAAGCAAGGTGCTTATCAGGAAGGGCTTCATCAAGGACAAGAGGCTGGCTTTAAACAGGGCTACGAAAAAGGCAAAGAAGAAGGGTTTGCCGCAGGTCACGAAGAGGGTAACGAAGCCGGCAAACTAGAAGGTGTTACTGCTGGTCAAGAGTACATTCAGAAGCAAGTCGCTATCTTTATGGGGCTAGCCAACCAGTTCGCTCAGCCATTAGAGCTGATGAATGCTCAGGTAGAGAAGCAACTGGTGGACATGGTGCTGACTATGGTCAAAGAAGTGGTTCATGTTGAAGTGCAAACCAACCCACAAATCATACTAGATACCGTGAAAGAATCGGTAGAGTCATTGCCAATCTCAGGTCACGCGATCACATTGAAGCTAAACCCTGAAGACGTTGCAATAATACGCTCAGCGTATGGCGAAACGGAATTGGATTCTCGTAATTGGACGTTGGTATCAGAGCCTGCACTCAATCGCGGCGACGTACAAATTGAAGCGGGTGAATCGAGTGTTAACTACCGCATGGAAGAGCGCGTCAAGAACGTCATTCAAAGCTTCTGTGGTGTAAATCGTCATCAAGGTCATGAGTAATGCTTGAGTTAGCGAACCGTCTTAGCCAATACAAAGTCGAGGGGCTAAAGTCGCGACCAATTGCTTCAGGCAAACTAGTTCGTGTTGTTGGACTTACGCTTGAAGCGACCGGCTGCAAAGCGCCAATTGGCAGCTTATGCTTAGTAGAGACCATGTCTGGTCAGATGGAAGCCGAAGTGGTTGGCTTTTCTGGCGATAACCTGTTTTTGATGCCCAGTGAACAAATTACTGGGATCTTACCTGGCGCTCGCGTGACACCGATGACATCAGAAAGTGGTATCCCTGTTGGAATGGAGTTGCTTGGTCGTGTTATCGATGGTGTCGGTAATCCGCTCGACGGTTTAGGTCCAATCTATACCGAGCAACGCGCTTCCTTTAATGCTGAGCCAATCAATCCTTTAGCTCGTAAACCTATCTCTGAGCCACTTGATGTTGGCTTAAAAGCGATTAATGGCTTACTAACGGTGGGCAAAGGGCAGCGTATCGGCCTGTTTGCGGGTTCCGGTGTGGGTAAGTCGGTCACGCTTGGGATGATGACTCGTGGCACAACCGCGCAAGTGGTCGTGGTGGGGTTGATTGGTGAACGTGGACGAGAAGTAAAAGAATTTATTGAAGAGATCCTTGGTGAAGATGGTCGTAAGCGATCTGTTGTGGTCGCCGCTCCTGCGGATTCATCGCCATTGATGCGATTGAAAGGCTGTCAAACCGCACTGGCTGTAGCCGAGTATTTCCGAGACCAAGGTCTAGATGTTCTACTATTGATGGACTCATTGACTCGTTTCGCTCAGGCGCAGCGTGAAATTGCTCTGTCTGTGGGTGAACCGCCAGCGACTAAAGGTTATCCGCCATCAGTATTCGCTAAGCTTCCTGCGCTGGTGGAGCGAGCAGGTAATGGTAACGATGAACAAGGTTCTATCACTGCTTTCTTTACCGTGTTAACCGAAGGTGATGATTTACAAGACCCTATTGCCGATGCGTCACGAGCGATTCTTGATGGTCACATTGTTTTATCTCGTGAGATGGCGGATGCAGGCCACTATCCTGCGATTGATGTTGAGAAATCCGTCAGTCGTGTCATGCCTCAAATCACCACCGAAGAACATGTCTTGATGTCGAAAGCCGTTAGACAAGTGCTGTCTATCTGCCGGAAAAATCAAGATTTGGTTTCGATTGGTGCTTACAAGCCGGGAACAGACCCTGCAATCGACAGTGCTTTTACTTTGAAACCGAGATTGGACGAGTACTTACAACAGAAAATGAAAGAAACGGTTCCCTATGACATGTGCGTCAACATGTTAAAGCATGTGTTAGGCGGTTAGGTCGTGTTGAATAAGGTCAATCATGGATAACGCGTTAGAATTTCTTCTCGATCAAGCGAAAGACCAAGAGAACCAAGCTGTATTGGCGCTGAATCAAGCGAATGCCGAGCTTCAGGGTTACTACGAACAGGTTGAACAGATCGAGAAATATCGACTTGATTACTGCCAGCAACTTGTTGACCGAGGTAAGGCCGGATTAACGGCTAGCCAATATGGTCACTTAAACCGTTTCTTAACGCAATTAGATGAAACGCTCTCTAAGCAGAGAGAAGCGGAGCATCACTTTAAAAATCAGGTCGATAACTGCCAAAACTATTGGATGGAGTTACGAAAAAAGCGTAAATCCTACGAGTGGTTGATGGAGAAAAAGCAGAAAGAAAAAGCAAAGCTGCAAGATCAAAGAGATCAAAAGCAAATGGATGAGTTCTCGACTCTGTTATATAGCCGAAAGAAGATTTGAATCTAATTCACGAATGACGCAAGTGTTGCTCTCCAGATGGCAGACTTAAAACTTATAGGCATGTTTCTTGCTCTGTTTTACATCAAATAGCGAGTTATGCTCATCAAAAGCATAAAAAGCACCCGACTTTCTTTTTGTTGTCTGATTCATGGCAGCAAAGCTAGTAGATAGAGCTTGTATATATGAATGTTAGTCTTTCCTCAAATTCAGCGACCAACAAAACGTCATCGTTGTTGGAATCCGGTTCTGCTTCTTCAAAGGTAGAAGATACTGGAGACTCTAAAGGTTTCCTTGAGTCTTTCAAAGAAGCACTAGGCTTTGAAGAAAGTGACAGTAAAGTCGCAGCAAAAGACACAGAAAGCACCGCGAAACCTGATGCTAAACAGGTCTCTACCGAAGGTGAAGCGTCAGCCGAAGCGAACAAAGGTGATTCAGCTGAATCAAAGGCGACTGACGAAGTAAGCGAAGCGCAAAGCAAGCAAGCAGCTTCAGAAGTAGAAGGCGAGAAAGCTGCTGAGGAAACATCTGCAGAGGCTGCGTCTGGATCTGAGGCTAAGCTCAAAGCCAATTCAGCAGACAATAGTACTATGTCTAATAAGGTGGATGGTAAAGAAGAACAGGCTACGACCAACGAATCTAAAGAACAGACTGATAAACCCCAAGTTCAGGCTTCATCTACGGCAAATGAATCGACCCAGGCATCGCAAGCGACGGCGGCGATGAATGAAGGGAACAAGTTATTAGGCCAGTTGGATGAGGCAAACAAAACGCTAAATCAGACACCTAACGGCAAAGCTTTGCCACAACAGGCTCAGGTTGACCAAGCTCAAGGTAATATCCCAGGAGCTACTGTTGCAGGTCTTACAACTGCGGGCGAAGCGAGTAAACAGATAAACCAAACCGATGCAGCGAATCAAGATGGTACACTAGACGTTGATTCTGAAATTGCTGTGCTTACTGGTGGAAAAGGTGTTTCCCAGCTGACCGATGATGAGATTCGCCAGTTGATGGATAAAGGTGTCACTCCAGAACAAATTGAATCCAGTATGAACCGAGAGCTGAGCCAAAAGAATGCGGTTAGCGCCGCGGCGGCCGAACAGAGCCAAGCGATCTCAGCTGCGGATATAGAACTTGCCAAGCAGGTTGATGCCCATACAAAAACACTAAAACAATTGAATGGACAAATCGAATCGGAGCAGTCTGTTGTTGATAGCTTGCTTCAAAAGCAACAAAGTGGTGCTAAGTTGACGGCCGATGAGCACGCCGCTTTGGCTAAAGCGACCTCTAACTTAGACCTGTTGAATCAACAGCTCACTAACGTTCAACAACAAGCAACGGCTTTGCTAAATCAAGCTCCGGCTGTGAACAGCGCGTCTGGTGAACCCGCTGCTATTGATTGGGATAATACGGATTCAAGCGAAACTAAAGCTTTAGCTGCGGCGGCATCAACAGCAGCTGTAGCGACGGCTGCACAACAAGTGTCAGCGCAGGCCGCTTCTCAATCAACAAACAATGCTCTTACGGATAAGGCAGCAATGCTGCACGCCAACAATGCACATGCAGCCGCTCAACAAGCTAATGTTGCTTCACCTCAGCAGCAAGCAACGTTGGATCCCGCTTTAACCGCGCAAGGGATCGCGATGAATGCAGCACCAGTTACTACAAAAGCAGGCGCTACTGATGCGCTTCTTAAAGCGGGCGCAGGTGCCGCTGCATTGTCAGGTTTGGGCAAAGCCGGTGCTAAAGAAGATTCTAAAGATTCGACCTTTGCTCAGCAGATAGCCTCGGCTGCTGGCGCACAAAGTACAGCTACGGTGGGTTCAGCACCTACGCGAGCTGAAATTCAAGCGGCTCAACAGGCACCTTTGCAGCTCACTAAAGAGTTAGCGAACGAGCAGGTGGCGGAAAAAGTTCAAATGATGATGTCTAAGAATCTCAAGAACTTGGATATCCGTCTTGACCCTCCAGAGTTGGGGCAGATGAAAATTCGCATGACCATGAATAATGACGTGGCGAACGTGCACTTTACTGTCGGTAGCCAACAAGCGAGAGAGGTTATTGAACAAACCTTACCTCGTTTGAGAGAGATGCTTGCTCAGCAAGGGATGCAGCTTGCTGAGTCTTCAGTTCAGCAACAGAATTCTGGTCAGGGACAAGACAGGTACAACAATGGTGAGCAACAATCAGGCTCTAACCGTATAAATGATGGTCAAGGTGATGAAAACCTTGATAGCAACAGCAATCTTGAATTGAATGTCACGTCAAAGCGTGATGGAATTAGTTATTATGCCTAGTATCAGGCTAAGAACGCTTAGTTGATAGAAAAAACGCTTAGTTAATAGAAAAAACACTTAGTTAATAGAAAGAACCGTTAGTTAATTGAAAGAATAGGAAGTTAGAGCTGAATATGGCAGAAGAACAAGAAACACCGAAAGGAAAGAGTAAGCTTCTTATTATCGTTATCGCGGTTGTGGTGCTGTTACTTGGAGCTGGAGGTGCCGCATTTTTCTTAATGGGTTCCGATGATAAGGCTGAGGATGCTGGGTCGTCAGCTGAGGTTCAACTCATGGGGGCAGATCCAGTGGTCTATGTTAATGTGCCTCAAGCTTTCTTATTTAACGTTACGGGCGATAAAAAAGACCGCTTAGTTCAAATAAAAGTACAGCTGATGGTGCGTGGTATGAAGAATGAAGTTCTCGCTCGATACCACTCTCCACTCGTTGAAAGCGCACTACTTGCCACATTCGCTTCTGCGACGGTCGATCAATTACGATCTCCAGCCGGAAGAGTTGAACTGCGGAACAAGGCGACTGAAGATATTAAAGCAAGCTTAACTCAAGCTGTTGGCCAGCCGGTAATCGAAAAAGTGTTATTCACTGACTTTGTAATTCAATAGGTAATATGTGACCGATTTATTAAGCCAAGACGAAATTGATGCGCTATTACATGGCGTTGATGATGTTGAAGACGTTGAAGATGTCTTAGAAACCGAAAGTGACAATACGGTCAATTTTGATTTCTCATCACAAGATCGAATCGTTCGTGGTCGAATGCCGACCCTTGAACTTATTAACGAGCGTTTCGCACGTCATATGCGTATTAGCTTATTTAATATGTTGCGTAAGACGGCTGAAGTGTCGATCAACGGCGTACAGATGATGAAATTTGGTGAGTACCAGAACACACTCTATGTACCCACAAGTTTAAACATGGTTCGCTTCCGCCCGTTAAAAGGTACTGCGCTAATCACGATGGAAGCTCGGCTAGTTTTCATTCTCGTAGAGAACTTTTTTGGTGGTGATGGTCGTTTTCACGCCAAGATTGAAGGTCGCGAATTTACACCAACAGAAAGACGAATTATTCAGTTACTACTGAAAATTGTTTTTGAAGACTACAAAGAAGCTTGGTCTCCCGTGATGGGCGTTGAGTTTGAATACTTGGACTCTGAAGTAAACCCAAGTATGGCTAACATTGTGAGTCCAACCGAAGTGATTGTTGTGAGTTCATTTCACATTGAAGTCGATGGCGGCGGCGGTGATTTCCATGTGGTTATGCCTTACTCAATGGTTGAGCCGATTCGTGAACTGCTGGATGCTGGTGTCCAATCAGATAAAATGGAAACCGACGTTCGTTGGAGTTCAGCATTGCGTGATGAAATCATGGATGTGCCAGTCAACTTCCGTGTCAATTTGCTCGAGCAAGATATCTCTTTGCGTGATTTGATGGAACTTCGTCCTGGGGATGTTATCCCGATGAATATGCCTGAGCATGCAACCATGTTTGTTGAAGAACTGCCGACCTATCGTGTGAAAATGGGTCGTTCTGGAGAGAAGCTCGCGGTACAGATTTCTGAAAAAATTGAAAGACCTCATGTGGTCAAAACCGATCTCGCCTTTCTTGGCAAAGACTTAATGTCTGAGTTGGAAAATAGCGAAGATGAAGAATAGCAAAGTAGATAAAAGTATAGGAATTGGTAATGGAACCTAGTGAAGATCAAAAGCTAGCAGACGAATGGGCTGCAGCACTTGGTGAAGACCCTTCAGCACCGTCAATCGATGTTGATGATGTTCTCGCTGCACCACTTGATGAGCTAACCGATTCATCGTCTCCAATTTCAGAAGATGAGCGTCGTAAGCTGGATACCATTATGGACATCCCAGTGACTATCTCAATGGAAGTCGGCCGCTCTCAAATTAGTATCCGTAACTTACTTCAATTGAACCAAGGTTCGGTTGTTGAGCTAGATAGAATTGCTGGTGAGTCACTTGACGTGATGGTTAACGGCACTCTGATTGCTCATGGAGAAGTGGTTGTGGTGAATGACAAATTTGGTATTCGTTTGACAGACGTTATTAGTCAAACAGAACGAATTAAGAAGTTGCGTTAATGAGCTTCTTGTCTCAGAGACTGGCGGGCTCTTCTCTCGGAATGACAGGTTTTTCTCGCAGAGTCTTGGGAGTAGGGCTACTTGCTACTCCTTCTATTGCCTTTGCGGCAACGCCTCCTTCTCTCGATTTAGCGACCACCTTTGGGTCGCTAATTTTCGTTATAGCCTTCATTTTATTTATTGCTTGGCTACTGAAGCGAATGCAAGTGCCTGCGATGTCGAATCAACAAGGTTTGGCTATTATTAGGCAAATTCCGGTAGGCACAAAAGAACGTATCGCTATTGTACAAGCGGGTGATGAACAGTTCTTGGTAGGCATTACCACACAATCGATTCAGCTGCTCTCTAAGCTCGATAAACCTCTTACTCAGGAGATGCTGGAAAAAAGTACATTTTCAAGTCAGCTTTCCCAGCTAATAAAAAAAGATGCAAACAAGTAACGGATTTTTGAATCCATTTTACTTTTGCCATGCCGGATTTTTCCGTACGGTGAAAGTGTGGTTGGTTCAGCTCATTATATTCTGCTCTCTCGTATTTAGCGTGTCAGTATTTGCACAGGTTGAAGATGGCACTGTCATTCCTGCGAATACCGCTGGATCTGAGTCGGTCACCATCAGTACGATGCAGCAAGATCAAGCCAAATCGAAGACTATGACCACTGGTAGCTTAACCGGTAATGGTGGCGGCATACCTGCCTTTACCATGACCACCAATGCCAATGGCGGTGAAGACTACTCGATTAACCTGCAAATTCTTGCGTTAATGACCATGCTTGGCTTCTTGCCGGCGATGGTTATTTTGATGACATCGTTCACTCGTATTGTGGTTGTGATGTCTATTTTGCGTCAGGCAATGGGTCTTCAACAAACACCTTCAAACCAAGTGATCATTGGCATTGCGATATTTCTGACCTTCTTCATCATGTCGCCAGTAATCAGTCAGGTAAATGAACAAGCAGTTCAGCCTTATTTGAATGAACAGATATCAGCGCGACAGGCGTTTGATGTTGCCCAAGGGCCGATTAAGTCTTTTATGCTTAAACAGACTCGAATCAAAGATCTTGAAACTTTCGTTGAGATATCCGGTGCGCAAGTAACCAACCCAGAAGATGTTTCAATGGCGGTTCTGATTCCTGCGTTTATCACGTCTGAATTGAAAACAGCTTTCCAGATAGGCTTTATGTTGTTCTTGCCGTTCCTAATTATCGACTTAGTGGTGGCATCAGTTTTGATGGCCATGGGTATGATGATGTTGTCACCAATGATTGTATCGTTGCCGTTTAAGTTGATGTTGTTCGTCCTTGTTGATGGTTGGAATTTGATACTCTCCACACTCGCCGGCAGTTTTGCCTTGTAGCTGGGGGAAGCATGAATCCTGAAATATTCGTAGATTTGTTCCAAGATGCCCTTTGGATGGTACTAATTATGGTTTGCGCCATAATTATTCCTAGCCTGCTGATTGGTTTGGTTGTGGCTGTTTTCCAAGCGGCTACCTCGATCAATGAACAAACTTTAAGTTTCCTACCGCGTTTGATCGTGACGTTATTGGCCTTGATGCTGTTTGCGCACTGGATGACTCAGATGATGATGGAGTTCTTTTTTGAACTCATCGAACGCTTGCCACAAGTTCTTTACTAAACCGATATGGAATACCCAACGAGCCTTGTACTAGAGTGGTTAGCTAATTATTTTTGGCCCTACACTCGCATCTCAGCCATGCTAATGGTGATGACAGTAACTGGTGCACGCTTTGTGTCGCCGCGTATTCGTCTGTATTTAGGTTTAGCGATCACCTTTGCGGTGATGCCTATGATTCCTGCTGTTCCGAAAGAGATTGAACTGCTGTCTTTCCAAGGGTTCTTGACGGTATTTGAGCAAATCGTGATTGGTGTTGCCATGGGGTTCGTCACTCAATTCATGATTCAAACTTTCGTAATGCTCGGTCAGATCTTGGGTATGCAATCGAGCTTGGGTTTCGCCTCTATGGTGGATCCAGCTAACGGGCAAAACACGCCAGTACTGGGCCAGTTGTTTATGTTGCTAGCGACCATGTTTTTTTTGGAGACAGACGGTCACTTGAAAATGCTGCAGCTGGTGGTGTTCAGTTTTAAGACTTTACCCGTTGGCAGTGGAAGTTTGACTTCTGTCGATTATAGAGAGCTTGCACTGTGGCTTGGTATCATGTTCAAAACAGCATTAGCGATGTCATTGTCTGGTATTATTGCGCTGCTGACGATTAACCTTTCGTTTGGTGTGATGACGCGTGCGGCGCCTCAACTAAATATCTTTTCTTTGGGTTTTTCATTTGCACTACTCGTTGGCCTATTGCTTTGTTGGTATATCCTTGGCGGCTTGTTTAGTCACTATGAGTTATTCTGGATACAAACCGAACAACAGATATGTCGTCTAATCAGGTTAGAGTGCTAGGAGACTAAAATGGCAGAGTCAGACGGTCAAGAACGCACGGAAGACGCCACGCCCAAACGCTTGCAACAGGCCAAAGAGAAAGGGCAGGTTGCAAGGTCAAAAGAGTTAGCGTCGGCGTCGGTACTTATTGTTGGTGCGATTGCTTTAATGTGGTTTGGTGAATCGATGGCGAAAGCTATGTTCGAGACCATGCAACGTCTGTTCTCTCTGAGTCGGGAAGAGGTTTTTGATGCCACAAAACTCCTTGAAATTGCGGGCGGCGCATTAGTGAATCTATTGTTCCCGCTGTTCTTAATCCTGGTAACCTTATTTGTTGCAGCAGTGATTGGTGCTGCAGGTGTCGGAGGGATTAGTTTCTCTATGCAGGCGGCGATGCCAAAGGCCTCTAAGCTCAACCCACTTAGTGGTATCAAGCGTATGTTTGGCCTGCAGAGTTGGGTTGAACTGTTGAAATCCATCTTGAAAGTAGCACTTGTTTCGGGAATGGCCATTTATCTTATCCAAGCTTCTCAACACGATTTAATGCAACTGAGCATGGAGGTATACCCACAGAATATCTTCCACGCTTTGGATATCTTACTTAATTTTATTCTGCTGATCAGCTGCTCTTTGCTTATCGTGGTGGCGATTGATATCCCGTTCCAGATCTGGCAACACGCCGATCAGCTGAAGATGACCAAACAAGAAATTAAAGATGAACACAAAGATACTGAAGGTAAGCCTGAAGTTAAGGGCCGCATTCGTATGTTGCAAAGAGAAGCTGCCCAGCGCCGTATGATGGCTGACGTACCTCAAGCGGATGTGATTGTGACCAACCCAGAGCATTTCTCGGTGGCACTACGTTATAAGCAGAATCAAGATAAAGCACCTGTTGTGGTTGCTAAAGGTGTTGATCATATGGCAATGAAAATCCGTGAAATTGCCCGTGAAAATGACATCTATATTGTTCCAGCACCGCCATTGGCTAGGGCGCTTTATCACACTACCGAGTTAGAACAACAAATTCCTGACGGTCTGTTTACAGCAGTTGCTCAAGTGCTTGCATACGTATTTCAGCTGAAACAGTATCGAAAACGAGGTGGGGAGAGGCCAAAACTCCAAGATTCTAATATGCCGATCCCACCGGATTTACGACATTAGATCAATTGCTTGAGCTCTGCTTGATGAACCCTGATAATAGCGGGCTAGCTAATCCTCTTTTTTAAAGAGGCGATGGCAATAATTTGACGAAAAGTGTTGGTACAGTGTTTGCTATATCAACCTCGACTATTATAAGCCGATCATTAATAACTTTAGCATTGTAAATCTGAGCATTATAAGCCCAGTCATTATAAATCCGAGTGTTATAAACCCGATCAGTATAAATCTTAGTATTATTAAACCTGTGCATTTGAACCTATGCACTATAAATCATAGCCACATAGCTTAGACCTGAGCCTCAAATAGCTTAGTGAGATGGCTACAACATAGCGAAACTGTCTAGACTTATGAAATTCTCCCTGCCTTTTGCGGACAAGCTGCCTAAAATCCCTAATCGTGCGATGCCTGCAATTGGCGCGCCCGTTATGGTACTTGCGACGCTCGCTATGGTGGTGTTGCCGATACCAGCCTTCTTGTTGGACATGTTCTTCACTTTCAACATTGCACTGTCCATGGTTGTGTTACTGGTTTCGGTTTATACCCGTAGGCCTTTGGACTTCGCTGCATTCCCGACCGTACTTCTGATTGCGACTCTACTTCGATTAGCTTTGAACGTTGCTTCGACACGTGTGGTATTGCTTCATGGTCACGAAGGTGGTGACGCAGCTGGTAACGTTATCGAAGCCTTCGGTAACGTGGTTATCGGCGGCAACTACGCGGTAGGTCTAGTGGTGTTCTTGATTTTGATGATCATCAACTTCATGGTTGTAACCAAAGGTGCGGGTCGTATTTCGGAAGTAAGTGCGCGTTTCACCCTAGATGCCCTACCGGGTAAACAGATGGCAATCGATGCCGACTTGAATGCGGGTTTGATCGACCAAGATCAGGCTCGTACTCGACGTTTTGAAGTGACCAAAGAGGCTGACTTTTACGGCTCGATGGACGGTGCATCTAAGTTCGTTAAAGGCGATGCAATAGCCGGTATTTTGATCTTATTCATCAACATTATTGGCGGCTTGAGTATCGGTATGGCTCAGTTCGACCTTGGTTTTGGTGAAGCTATCGAAATCTATACGCTACTGACTATCGGTGATGGTCTGGTTGCGCAAATTCCATCGTTGTTACTTTCTATTGCTGCGGCGATGATGGTAACGCGTCAAAACGCTGATGAAGACATGGGCGAACAACTTGTCTTCCAAATGTTCGATAATCCTAAAGCCCTAATGATCACCGCCGCTATCCTCGGCATCATGGGTATTGTTCCTGGTATGCCGCACTTTTCTTTCTTAAGCCTTGCCGCTGTAGCAGGGGCCGGTGCGTATTTTATCGATAAAAAGAACAAGAAAAAAGTAGAAGAAAAAAATCTACCTGCAACCGCTAATGCCAATGGTGATAAGCCCGCATCGCAAAAAGAACTGTCTTGGGATGATGTTCAACCCGTAGATATTATTGGTCTCGAAGTGGGGTACCGCTTGATTCCTTTGGTCGATAGAGACCAAGGTGGTGAATTGCTTGAGCGCGTGAAAGGTGTACGGAAAAAACTGTCTCAAGACTTTGGTTTCTTGATTCCAGCAGTACACATTCGCGATAATCTGGAACTGACACCAAACAGCTATCGAATTACCCTGATGGGGGTCGCGGTGGGTGAGGCTGAGATCAAGCCGGACATGGAGCTCGCGATTAACCCTGGCCAAGTCTATGGGATGATAGATGGAGAGCCGACGATTGACCCGGCCTTTGGCCTTGAAGCAGTCTGGATTCGTGAAGAGCAGCGTGAACACGCACAAGCCTTAGGTTATACGGTTGTAGACTCTTCAACGGTACTTGCCACACACCTTAGCCAGCAGTTAACGAATAACGCTTCACAGTTGATTGGCCACGAAGAAGTTCAAAACTTACTTGAGATGCTTAGCCGATCAACACCTAAGCTGGTGGAAGGTTTTGTACCGGATCAATTACAGCTTGGTGTGGTTGTGAAAGTTCTACAAAACCTACTGAATGAAGCGATTCCAATTCGTGATATTCGAACCATTGTCCAAACGTTGTCAGAGTACTCTTCAAAGAGTCAAGAACCTGACATATTAACTGCAGCCGTTCGTATCTCACTAAAACGACTAATTGTTCAGGAAATCAATGGTATAGAGCCAGAATTGCCAGTTATAACCTTGATTCCTGAGTTGGAACAAATCTTGCATCAAACCATGCAGGCATCTGGCGGAGAATCTGCTGGTATTGAACCTGGTTTAGCCGAACGTTTACAAACCTCACTCAGTAACGCGACACAAGAGCAAGAACTGAAAGGTGAGCCAGCGGTATTATTGACCTCTGGTGTTTTACGCTCGACTCTAGCTAAGTTTGT
The DNA here is from genome assembly GCF_041472735.1 of Vibrio sp. 10N.261.46.E11. Taxonomy (NCBI): domain Bacteria; kingdom Pseudomonadati; phylum Pseudomonadota; class Gammaproteobacteria; order Vibrionales; family Vibrionaceae; genus Vibrio; species Vibrio sp. 10N.261.46.E11. Next base: position 51,310 of record NZ_JBFRQW010000068.1, on the reverse strand, counting down.
GAAAAACACGATCCCAAGCTTGAGAGTATTATCTTACCAAGAAATACCAGACGAAAAGCAGATACGCATAGTACAAGCTGTTGGTAATTAAGCCGCCTAATTAGAACGGACGATCGAATTGAAAATTAAACGATTTTTTGCAAAAGATATGCGAACAGCTCTGCTCCAAGTTAAAGAAGAACTTGGCTCAGAAGCGGTGATCATGTCTAACAAAAAGGTCGCAGGTGGCGTGGAAATTGTTGCCGCTATTGATGGCGAATCTAGCCCATCGACAGCGAGCCCTAGACTCAATAAACCTAAGCAGCCTACGCAAAGCCAGTACACCCAAATAACTGAGTCAAAAGTACCAGCTGGGCGTCGTCAATTAGATGATGACAAGGTTAGCATCCAGCCGAATGCAGAAGGTGGACGCTCAATGACTAAGCGCTTTGCGAATATGCTAAAGCAATACAGTCATGGCGCAGAAGATGAGCAACAACATCGCGCTGAAAACGAAGACTCGCTATCAGCATTGCTCAATCGCCAGTCAAGTAAGGGTCATCAACCTCAGAGTAGCCAACATTCTAGCGGCAGCCTCGACTCGGCTTTTGCTCGTGAAACGGGTTTATCTAAATTGATCGCCGAAGATCGCAGAGTAGAGCGTCCAGCTCCTCGCTTAGATCCTACCCGTTATGATCGTGGTCGAGAGAATACTCAGTCCAAAGGTTCAGATACTGAAATGGAAACGATGCGAGATGAGATGACTTCAATTCGTCGTTTGTTAGAGCATCAAGTATCAGGTTTAATGTGGCAAGAGGTTGAGCGTCGTGAACCGCTCAGAGCCATGCTTATTAAGCGTCTTGAGCGTATGGGTGTATCTGCAGAATTAGCCGATCAAATGGCTTGCTATATTCCTGAAGATACCAAACCAGCACGCGCATGGAAGGCTTTGTTAGCACTGGTTGCTGACCAAATCTCTGTAACACAAAAAGATATTTTAAAACGCGGCGGTATTGTGGCTTTACTAGGCCCGACTGGCGTAGGTAAAACAACGACTGTTGCTAAGCTAGCTGCACGTGCTGCCATGGAATATGGTGCGGATAATGTTGCTCTAGTGACTACGGACACATATCGCATAGGTGCACATGAGCAGTTATCGATTTATGGTCGAATTATGGGTTGTCCTGTAAGAGTTGCTAAAGATTCTAGTGAATTGGCCGATGTAATATATCAGTTACGTAATCGTCGCCTGATTCTGGTTGATACTGCAGGTATGGGACAACGAGATGTTCGCCTATCTGAGCAGTTAGACACATTGATGCAAGAGAGTGGTTCCGTTATCAATAGTTACCTTGTGTTACCCGCAACCGCGCAACGCAAAGTACTACAAGAAACCATTGAACACTTTAGAAGAATCCCGCTGTCGGGATGCATCCTGACGAAGCTGGATGAATCGCTTAGTTTGGGTGAGTTCATCAGTGTGGTAATACAAAATGCATTACCAGTTGCTTATATAGCAAATGGTCAACGAGTTCCTGAAGATATCGTTATCGCTCAGCCAAAGTACATGATTGCTAAGGCCAATGAGTTATTAGAAAAATCTACAGAGAATGAACCTCATTACTGGAATAGCGATTCTGAAGGGCTCTAGGCGGCGGATAAATATGAATGAGAATATGATACACGATCAAGCTAGCGGCCTCCGTCGCTTAACCCAGCCTTCACTCACGAAAGTTATTGCTGTAACGGGTGGTAAGGGTGGCGTGGGGAAATCGAATGTAACGTTAGGTATGGCTATTTGCATGGCTCGCCAAGGCAAGAAAGTCATGGTGCTGGATGCCGATTTGGGATTAGCTAACGTAGACATCATGCTTGGCATTCGTTCTAAACGAAATCTTGGGCATGTGTTGGCTGGGGAGTGTGAGCTTAAGGATGCGATTGTCGAAGGACCGCATGGAATTAGAATAATTCCAGCGACATCGGGCACACAAAGCATGACTGAACTTTCACACGCTCAACACGCCGGGTTGATTCGTGCTTTTGGTTCGCTTGAAGACGAGATGGATATCTTGTTGGTTGATACTGCTGCGGGCATATCCGATATGGTCATCAGCTTTTCAAGAGCAGCGCAGGATGTGGTTGTGGTGGTTTGTGATGAACCAACGTCGATTACTGATGCATATGCATTGATTAAACTGCTGAGTCGAGAGCACCAAGTTCAGCGATTCAAAATTGTTGCAAATATGGTCAGAAGCTACCGCGAAGGCCGAGAATTATTTGCAAAGTTGACTTTGGTCACAGAGCGCTTCTTGAATGTGAGCCTCGAACTCGTAGCATGTATTCCTTTAGATGATAAAGTACGTCAATCAGTTAAGAGACAGAAAATCGTAGTAGATGCGTTTCCTCGCTCTCCAGCTGCATTGGCAATCAGCTCTTTGGCTAATAAGGCATTGACCTGGCCAATACCAAAAACACCAAGCGGACACTTGGAGTTTTTTGTTGAAAGGTTGGTGAACCGTACTGAATTTATAGAGGAAACATTTGGTGAATAAAGCGCTTACTTACGATCAACATGCTAATCACAATAGCCAACAGGCTTTTTTTGAGAAGTACTCTGTGTTGGTTAAGCGTATCGCTCATCATTTGTTGGGGCGATTACCGCCTAATGTATTAGTTGATGACTTGATTCAAGCTGGCATGATTGGCTTGATTGAAGCACAACAGAACTATGATGGTACCAAAGGCGCAAGCTTTGAGACGTACGCAGGTATTCGAATTCGTGGGGCAATGTTAGATGACATTCGCCGCGGGGATTGGGTGCCGAGATCGGTTCATAAAAATAATCGAGAAATCAGTAGTGCAATCGCAGAATTAGAGGGCACTCTCAATCGCGATCCCAGTGATGCTGAAGTGGCAAAGCACATGGGGCTGAGTTTAGACCAGTATCACAGTGCGTTAACTGATATTAATTGCTCAAAATTGGTTGGGATAGAAGACTTAGGTGTCTCTGATGATGTAATATCTCCGAATGAAGATTCTCAAGATAATACGCCTTTTCAAGGGGTTGCTGATGAATCATTCCGTCAAGCTTTGATCGACTCGATAAAACAGCTTCCGGAAAGGGAGGGCCTCGTGCTTTCGCTTTATTACGACGAAGAACTCAATTTAAAAGAGATTGGGGAAGTATTAGGTGTCAGCGAATCTCGTGTCAGCCAAATACTAAGCCAATCTATGCAGCGTTTACGCACTAAATTAAGTGCTTGGACACAGAACGACTAACAACACTGATTTTATTCAGTGGAGGCTAATTTGAACAAAAACATGAAAATTCTCATTGTTGATGACTTTTCAACGATGCGCCGAATTGTTAAAAACCTACTTCGTGATTTAGGTTTCAACAACACTCAAGAAGCAGACGATGGCTTGACCGCGTTACCTATGCTGAAAAAAGGCGAATTTGATTTCGTGGTAACTGACTGGAACATGCCGGGTATGCAAGGTATTGATCTTCTAAAACACGTCCGTGCAGACGCTGAACTTAAGCACCTTCCAGTGCTTATGATCACAGCAGAAGCTAAGCGTGAGCAGATCATTGAAGCAGCGCAAGCGGGTGTTAATGGTTACATTGTGAAGCCGTTCACAGCCGCAACTCTAAAAGAAAAACTCGACAAAATTTTTGAGCGTTTATAAGCACTCATAATAACCTGTTTTAGGCGCTTCATAGAGAGACATTAACTTTTTTGTTTCCCGTTTATCTCTAAGGCTGAAGCGTCACAAACTATGCGGAGTAAGGCCGGACTCAGGATGATTTCATTAGAACAAGCAAAAAAATTAGTAGAGCTGCTTGAAAACGATGAGCAGCAAGGTGCTGATTCTCTTGTTAGAAGCATTTATGAAGATAATTTTAATCTTCAAGATAACCCAATGCTTCAAGAAATAGGCAGTCTGACTCGTGACCTCCATGATTCTTTGACACAATTTAACTTTGACGAGCGTATTAACGTTATCGCAAAGGATGAAATCCCTGATGCCAGGGATCGCCTTCAGTATGTCATTGATAAAACGGAAGTTGCGGCGAACAAGACGATGGACGCTGTCGATCGTTGTATGCCAATTGCAACTAATTTACACGAGTGTTTACTTCAAGTAAGGCCTCAATGGAATGAACTGATGCATGGCCGCATTGAGCTGGTAACATTCAAAGCTTTATGCCACCGCATTGATGGATTACTTGTCCAAGTAGAAGGCGATAGTACTGAACTACGTGGACAACTGACTGAAATCTTGATGGCTCAGGATTTCCAAGATTTAACTGGGCAGATTATTAGCAAAGTTATTACCTTGGTGAATGAGGTTGAAGGACGTCTGGTAGAGATTCTCACCGTATTCGGAGCGAATCAAATAGAACCAACACCAGAGACAGAGAAGAAAGCATCTATTGCTCCTGAGGGGCCGATCATGAACCCAGAAGCTCGTGAAGATGCTGTTGGGTCTCAAGATGAAGTCGACGATTTGTTATCCAGTCTTGGATTTTAAAGGTAACGTATGAGCTACGATTTAGACGAAGATATTCTTCAGGACTTTTTAGTCGAAGCAGGAGAGATCCTTGAACTCCTATCAGAACAACTGGTAGAGCTAGAGAATAACCCTGACGACAAAGAACTACTAAACGCTATTTTCCGTGGTTTCCATACAGTAAAAGGTGGTGCTGGTTTCCTAGCATTGACCGAGCTGGTGGATACTTGTCATGGTGCTGAGAATGTGTTCGACATTCTAAGAAATGGCCAACGCAGCGTAACATCAGGACTGATGGATACCATGCTACAGGCTTTAGATACCGTCAATGTACAGTTTAAAGCCGTGCAAGATGAGGAAGCTTTAGTACCAGCAGACCAATCTTTACTGGATGAACTTCATCGCCTCTGCAAGCCAGAGTCTGAAGATGAAGTGGCACCAGTAGAAGCACCAGCACCGGTTATCCCTGAGCCTATCGTTGCAGCTCCTGAACCTGTTATCGCTCCGGAACCTACTGCTGAAAGTACAAACATCAGTGCATCTTCCGTGGATGATATTTCTGAAGATGAATTTGAGCGTTTACTGGATGAACTTCACGGTAAGGGTGGTTCACCAACGACATCATCTGTAGACACACCAGCGCCAGTACCCGTGGCACCTCAGCCAGTTGCTGCGAGTGGTGACATTACTGACGACGAATTTGAAAAGTTGTTAGATGAACTGCATGGTGCAGGTCAAAGCCCGACAGCTGCAAGCTCAACGCCACCACCTGCTCCAGTCGCTCCTGTAGCCAAAGCACCAGTAAAGTCTGAAGGCGATGACCTAATGACTGATGCTGAGTTTGAGAGTTTACTTGATCAGTTACACGGTTCAGGTAATGGCCCTTCAATTGAAGAGTTGGATGCTGCGACTAAGCCTGTACAAGCGAAGCCCGAGCCTGTTGCGCCGAAAGTCGCTCCTAAACCACAGCCTGCTCCTGTTGCTGTAAAAGCAGAGCCTAAGCCTAGCGTACCAGCAAAAGCCGAAGTTAAAGCGCCAGCGAAGAAGCAGCAAGCTGAAGCCACAGTTCGTGTTGATACATCAACACTGGATACCATCATGAACATGGTGGGTGAGCTAGTGTTGGTTCGTAACCGCCTTGTGAGCTTAGGTTTAAACAGCAACGACGAAGAAATGTCGAAAGCTGTCTCGAACTTAGACGTTGTTACTGCTGACCTACAAGGTGCAGTAATGAAGACGCGTATGCAGCCGATCAAGAAAGTATTTGGTCGCTTCCCACGCGTTGTCCGTGACCTTGCTCGTACCTTGCAGAAAGACATCGTTCTTGAAATGCGTGGCGAAGAAACGGATCTTGATAAAAACTTAGTAGAAGCACTTGCTGATCCCCTGATTCACTTAGTGAGAAACTCTGTCGATCATGGTATCGAAATGCCGGATGATCGTGTTGCTGCGGGTAAATCTAAAACCGGTAAGGTGATTCTGTCTGCCTCTCAAGAGGGCGATCACATTGAGCTTGCTATCGTTGATGACGGTGGTGGTATGGACCCTGATAAGCTTCGTGCTATCGCGGTTAAGCGTGGTCTGATGGATGACGATGCTGCGTCTCGCCTCACAAACAAAGAGTGTTTCAATCTAATCTTTGCTCCTGGCTTTTCAAGTAAAGAAAAGATCTCAGATATCTCTGGCCGTGGTGTAGGTATGGACGTTGTGAAAACAGCGATCAACACACTGAATGGTTCAATTGATATCGATTCAGAGATGGGGCAAGGCACCAAGATTACCATTAAGGTTCCTTTGACACTTGCGATCCTACCAACCTTGATGGTCGGTGTTGCGGGTCACCCGTTCGCATTGCCTCTGGCTTCTGTAAATGAAATCTTCCACTTAGATCTAAGCCGCACAAACGTGGTTGATGGTCAGCTGACTATTATCGTTCGCGATAAGTCTATTCCACTGTTCTACCTACAAAATTGGCTGACACCTAAAGAAGGTCTTGTTGAAGGACGTCAAGGTCATGGTCATGTTGTTATCGTGCAACTTGGTAGTCAACGTGTTGGTTTTGTTGTCGATGCGCTTATCGGTCAAGAAGAAGTGGTTATTAAGCCACTTGATAAGCTTCTTCAAGGCACGCCAGGAATGGCAGGTGCGACAATTACAAGTGACGGTCACATAGCATTGATTTTAGATGTGCCGGACTTGTTGAAGCAGTACGCAGCTGCATCAAGAATTTAACTTAAGGATAAATATGGCGATTAAAGTATTAGTCGTTGATGATTCGAGCTTCTTTCGTCGTAGAGTAAGCGAGATCATCAACTCGGAGGCTCGCCTAGAAGTCATCGATGTAGCAGTAAACGGTAAAGAAGCGGTTGAGAAAGCGAAACAGCTAAGACCTGACGTGATTACCATGGACATCGAAATGCCTGTCATGGACGGTATCACAGCTGTTCGCGAAATTATGGCTGCGTCTCCAACGCCTATTTTGATGTTTTCATCGTTAACGCATGATGGTGCGAGAGCAACGTTAGATGCTTTAGATGCTGGTGCTCTAGATTTCTTACCTAAAAAGTTTGAAGACATCGCTCGTAACCGCGACGATGCTGTTGCTTTGCTTCAACAGCGCGTGATTCAGATTGCTGCAAAGCGCGCGTTTATGCGACGTGCACCTGTTGCGCCAAGAACTACGGCAACAGCTACAGCTTCAACATCAGCGCCATTGCGCCAGCCTATTTCAGCAACAACCCCAGCTGCTAAACCAGCGGTTGCATCAACCGCGAAATTCAGAGCTTCGGGCAAAAAGTATCAGTTAACTGCAATTGGTACTTCTACTGGTGGGCCAGTTGCACTACAGAAAATTTTGACACGCATCCCTGCCAGCTACCCACATCCGATTGTGTTAGTGCAGCATATGCCAGCAACGTTCACCGCTGCTTTTGCTAGCCGATTGAATACCTTGTGTAAGATTGAAGTTCGTGAAGCTCAAGACGGAGACCTTTTGAAACCTGGGGTGGCTTATCTTGCTCCAGGCGGAAAGCAAATGATGATTGATGGTCGCCCGGGTTCGGCGCGTCTGAAGATTATCGATGGTGGTGACCGAATGAACTACAAGCCTTGTGTGGATGTTACTTTTGGTTCTGCAGCTAAGATCTACGGCGATAAAGTATTGTCTATGATATTGACCGGTATGGGTGCTGATGGTCGAGAAGGTTCTCGCATGTTAAAAACAGCGGGTTCGACCATTTGGGCGCAAGACGAAGATAGCTGTGTTGTATATGGTATGCCTCAAGCTGTAGCGAAAGCTGGCATTTCTACGGAAGACCTACCTCTAGACCGCGTTGCGGAACGGATTTTGGTTGAAGTTGGGTTAGCTTAGGTAAATCGACATGATTGTTTGGAGTGTTGCAAACCAAAAAGGTGGCGTTGGGAAAACGACAACGACAGTGACCCTAGCTGGCTTACTTGCCTTAAAGGGCCATCGTGTGTTGTTGGTTGATACTGACCCTCATGCATCACTAACCACCTATCTGGGTTACGACTCAGATACGGTGGAATCGAGCCTGTTTGACCTGTTCCAGCTGCGTGAGTTTGCTACGCAAGCTGTGAGAGAGTTGACAATACAGACTGAAATTGAAGGTATCGATATTATTCCCGCACACATGTCATTGGCGACATTAGACCGTGTAATGGGAAATCGAAGTGGTATGGGTTTGATCCTAAAGCGAGCTTTGGCCGCTTTGAAAAATGACTATGACTACGTGCTTATCGATTGCCCACCTATTCTTGGTGTGATGATGGTGAATGCGCTGGCTGCTAGTGATCGTATATTGATTCCGGTACAGACTGAATTTTTGGCAATGAAGGGCTTGGAGCGCATGATTCGCACTCTAACCATTATGCAGAAGTCTCGCAAAACACCGTTTAAGGTGACGATTGTCCCGACGATGTACGACAAGCGAACCAAAGCGTCATTGCAAACATTGACTCAGCTTAAAGATGACTACCCAAACCAAGTTTGGACATCTGCTGTGCCGATTGATACCAAGTTTAGAGATGCCAGTCTAAAGCGTTTGCCTGCATCTCATTTTGCATCGGGTAGCCGTGGTGTGTTTGCTTATAAACAGCTGCTTATTTATCTCGAGAGGTTAGCGATAAATGAGCGCGAATAACGAATCGACAATGACGCAACCAAGTTTATCGAGTGAACAAGCAATCGATGATTACTTCACTGCGCTGTTAGGTGATGAAAACTTTGAATCTGATGCTTTTTTTGTTGACGAGTCTAGCGACGAATCACAAACTAAAGAGCCAGAGCCAGAGCCAG
>NZ_JBFRQW010000068.1:0-41771 GCF_041472735.1 Vibrio sp. 10N.261.46.E11 | reverse complement strand
CAGAGCCAGAGCCAGAGCCACAATTAACGACAAGTCATTATTCAAGCTACGCTGAAATACGCGCCGCAGAATTTGAAGTGCCTAATCTTGAGGATGTTCAGAAACTTCTGAGTCGGTTAGAATCAACGAATGTTGTTGATGAGCTGAATCTAGATGAGTTGATGGATCAGAACACGCAGCAAATTGCTCAGCAGGCAGACATGCAAATGTTTGATGCTGCAGTTGAGTCTGTTCAAGTGACTGTAGACCCTGAAATTCAAGATTGGGATCTTCCTGAACCAGAATTAGCCGTTGAAAGCGAACGGGTCGTCGAAGCTGAAGCGCTTGAAACTGAAGTGCCCGTAACTGAATATTTTGAAGTTAAGGCGGCTGAATTCGATCTTGAATCTCCTCAAATCGATCCAGTTGCCGAACTTGAAACCCAAGCCGGAGGAGCCGGTCAGTTGACATCTTGGGAAACGACGGCTAGAACTGAAGACTTTCAAGTACTGTATTTTGATGTGAACGGTGTGACGTTTGCGGTGCCACTTGATGAACTCGGGGGGATCCATCGCCTTGAAGAGGTAAGTCATATTATTGGTAAACCTGCTTGGTATTTGGGGTTGCAAACTAATCGTGATAGTCAGCTGGATGTGGTCGATACCGCAAAATGGGTAATGCCTGAAAAGCTATTATGTGATGATTATAAAGATAACTATCAATATATAGTCATGCTTGGCGAAAGCTTGTGGGGGCTTGCGAGCACAGAGCTCAAAGGTACCGAACTGCTTAATACAGATAAAGTACGCTGGCGAGAAACGGCAGGGAAACGGCCATGGCTCGCTGGTATGGTAAAAGAAAAAATGTGTGCTTTGATCCATGTTGAAGCATTAACCGCCATGCTAAATGCAGGGCTAGACGTAAAATCATTGGGCTAATACCAATCACAGTAAGTAAGTGCACAAAAATAGTGTAGGAAAAAGGCTTGAGAATAAGGCGGAAATTTTTTGATAAGTAGTTATTCTACTATCAAAAATTCTAACGCTGTTATCGAGCACTTTAACAAGCTAGGATGAACAGTTATTTACTACGATTGATATAACAATAAGCATCAAGTTAATAATAGTGGTCGGTAACGACGGCAAGAGGATTATCTATGTCTCATATGAGTGAAGTTGAAGTAAGAAAAGATCAAACTAATGATGAAGTGCTTCAATGGGTAACATTTCAACTAGAAGAAGAAACTTACGGCATCAATGTAATGCAAGTACGTGAAGTATTGCGTTATAGCGAGATTGCTCCAGTACCGGGCGCTCCAGACTACGTTTTAGGTATTATCAACCTGCGTGGTAACGTTGTTACTGTTATTGACACTCGTTCTCGCTTTGGTTTGATGCAAGGTGAAATCACCGATAACACTCGCATTATCGTTATTGAATCTGAGCGCCAAGTAATTGGCATCCTAGTAGATAGCGTTGCTGAAGTGGTTTACCTGCGTTCTTCTGAAATCGACACAACACCAAGTGTTGGTACTGATGAAAGTGCTAAGTTCATCCAAGGTGTTAGTAACCGTGATGGTAAGCTGCTTATCTTAGTAGATCTAAACAAACTACTAAGCGAAGATGAGTGGGATGAGATGGCTCATCTGTAATGTTTGAAGCGCTTCCTTTAAGCCCTGTCGCTCTGATATCTGGCGTTGGGGTTTTTACGTTATTCATTGTGATTTTGATTAGCAAAGTAAAAAGTGCGATTCAAAAGCAGATAGATAAGTCACGCCTGCAAGTTCGTAACTTAGACAAAGAGCTTCAAAAGTCGAGTAAGCAATTACTCGAGGTTCGCTCTGTTGTGGTTGGTCTTGGCCAGAAAGTGACTGAACAGCAAGATCTGATAAAGCATTTGAATGAACGTATTGTCGAGTTGGAACATGCGGACACCGACGGGCGTCTGTATACGCGTGCAACAAAAATGGTTCAGCTTGGTGCTGGGATAAACGAACTGATCGAAGAGTGTGAACTACCTAAAGCGGAAGCTGAGCTGATGATGTCTCTGCAGAATAAGCTCGCAGGTAAAGAAAAAATTCCTTCGTTAAGAAGTAACCCTTCACCGTATGACGAACAACCTGCACCCCCTCGTGATCGCAGAAACCCGACTCGACGTCGTTAAATTGAGCGCTTACTGCGTAATAAGTAATTGATGTTTATCACGCAACTCTCTTAAAAGAAGCTTCGGCTTCTTTTTTTATGCCTGTTATATCTATATAGAATGATGTTTGTAAGTATTTGTATCTAATGCAATATCTTGTTTGTTTGTGAAAATGTGTAAATTGTGATGCGGTGGTAACAGTTTCTTACGGAGTTTGTTCTTTCAAAAAGGCCTAGTCCTGTTTTGTCACCTTATTGGTGTGCTACTATAGCCCTCTCATTACTCGACTAAATTTACCTATGCTAGAAGTCTCAAATTTAACTGCTATTCGTGACGACAGGGTTCTGTTTGAATCGTTGTCTTTTCAATTGAAACCCGGAGAACTGGTTCAAGTTGAAGGTCGTAACGGTACTGGGAAAACGACACTCCTTAGGATTATCACTGGGCTAGGCGATCGCGATGACGGCACCATCTCTTGGGATGGCGAATCTATTGAGTCGAGTCGAGATGTGTATCACCAAAATTTGCTTTTCTTGGGGCATCAAACCGGTGTGAAGCGTGAGCTTAGTGCCTATGAGAATCTGAGCTTCTATCAATCGATTCACAGTAGCGGAACGAGTAAGGATGAACTTTACAATGCATTGGCTCAAGTAGGGCTTGCTGGTAGAGAAGACGTACCAGCAGGGCAACTTTCAGCGGGGCAACAGCGCCGTGTGGCATTGGCTCGCCTGTGGTTGAGTAAGCAAATGTTATGGATTTTAGACGAACCACTGACTGCAATAGATAAGCAGGGTGTTAAGGTTCTGGAGTCTCTTTTTTCTCAGCATGCAGATAACGGTGGCATTGTGTTATTAACCACACACCAGGATATGTTTGCTGATAGCCCGAAACTAAGAAAAATAAAGTTGGGTGAGTAATATGATCTCTTCAATGATAACGATCATCCGACGTGAGCTATTGATCGCATTTCGTCGCCAAGCCGATATCTTTAACCCTCTGTGGTTTTTTATTATTGTCATCACCCTTTTCCCATTGAGTATCGGCCCTGAGCCAAACCTACTTGCGCGTATTGCTGCGGGTATTGTTTGGGTAGCGGCTTTGCTCTCTGCTTTGCTCTCTTTAGAGCGTTTGTTTCGTGATGATTTTCAAGATGGCGCGCTTGAGCAGATGATGTTGATGCCCATCCCGTTGCAGTTGGTAGTCTTGTCTAAGGTCATAGCACACTGGTTATTGACAGGGTTACCATTAATACTGATCAGTCCGTTGTTAGCGGTACTGCTGTCTTTGGATTTCGATACTTGGCTATCGGTGGTCTTAACGTTATCGGTTGGTACGCCAGCATTAAGCTTTATTGGTGCGATTGGTGTGGCTCTAACGGTTGGATTACAAAAAGGTGGTGTGCTGCTAAGTCTGCTTATTTTGCCGTTGTATATCCCAATTCTTATATTTGCTACATCAGCGATTGATGCCGCAGCACTAGGCGTTGCGTATAACGGACAATTAGCTGTGTTAGGGGCAATGTTAATGGGCGCGATGACGCTCACCCCATTTGCCATCAGTGCAGCACTGAGAGTGAGTGTTAACTAGTTAATTACTTGGTTAAGGTTAACTAAGCACTCACCAGCACTTTGCATGTTCAAAGTGAACGATTTAAAGCCTTCAAACTCCTAGAGTCACTGAAAGCAGCAGTAAGCCAAATAAATTATAATAATTATAGCTGTTATAGCTGTAAGCAATATGAAGTAAGAGTGAGATTACAACATGTGGAAATGGCTCCATCCCTACGCCAAAGCAGAAACCTCTTATCAGCTTGCTGGTAAACTTTTGCCATGGTTTTCGATCCTAGCGCTATTGTGTCTATCCGCCGGTACTGTATGGGGGCTTGCATTTGCCCCTTCGGATTACCAGCAAGGCGATAGTTTCCGAATCATCTATATCCATGTTCCGTCTGCAATTTGGTCTATGGGTGTATACATGTCGATGGCAATTGCTGCCTTTATCGGTTTGGTATGGCAGGTAAGGTTATCAGACATGGCTGCGTTGGCTATGGCGCCTATCGGTGCTGTATTTACCTTTATTGCGTTATTAACTGGCGCAGTTTGGGGTAAACCAATGTGGGGGGCTTGGTGGGTTTGGGATGCACGTTTAACTTCAGAGCTGATTCTTCTATTCTTATATTTAGGTGTGATTGCACTTCACCACGCGTTTGACGACCAAAAAACCGCAGCAAAAGCAGCCGGTATTTTGGCGATCGTTGGTGTAATTAACCTACCTATCATTCACTTTTCAGTAGAGTGGTGGAACACACTCCATCAAGGCGCGACAATTACTAAGTTTGATAAGCCTTCTATTTCAAGTGATATGCTATGGCCGCTTCTTCTTAACATCTTCGGTTTTGCCTTTTTCTTTGGTGCTGTGACTATGGTGCGTTTTAGAAACGAAATCATCAGTAAAGAGAGTCATCGTCCATGGGTTCGCAAACTAGCGGCTAAAAAAGCTTAGTAGGGTAGGTAATTATGTATTTTGAATCTCTGAGTGATTTCTTTGCCATGGGTGGCTACGCCTCATATGTATGGAGTGCATTTGGAATCACATTCCTCGCGATGATCATTTTACTGGTCGTAAGCGTTCGTCGTGGTAAGCAATTATTAAATGAAGTACAAGCTAAGATTGACCGTCAAGCTCGTATTGATGCAGCAAAAAATATGGAGAACACTCTATGAACCCAAGACGCAAAAAGAGGCTAGGCATTATCTTAGCGATCTTTTTTGGTATCAGTGCAACTGTTGGATTGATGGTTTATGCACTTAACCAGAACATGGATCTGTTTTATACACCAACCGAGCTCGTCAACGGCAAAGATGGTAAAAAACCTGAAGTGGGTCAACGCTTACGTATTGGTGGCATGGTTGTAGTTGGCTCTGTAAGCCGTGACAATAAATCATTGCGTGTAAGCTTCGATTTGGCTGATGTAGGCCCTAAAGTGACGATTCTATATGATGGCATCCTTCCTGATCTTTTCCGTGAAGGCCAAGGTATTGTTGCTCAAGGTGTCCTTAAGGATGCCACGACAATTGAAGCGTTTGAGGTGTTGGCAAAGCACGACGAAGAATATATGCCTTCTGAAGTTGCTGAAGCAATGAAGAAAACTCATGAGCCTTTGCAATACACGACTGAACAAAAAGAAGGAAATGCTCAATGATAGCCGAGATCGGCCATTTTGCGATGATCCTGTCTTTGGGACTTGCACTGCTGCTAAGCGTGCTCCCACTGTATGGAGCCGCTCGAAACAACACATTATTGATGAACAGTGCACGACCGCTGTCGTGGGGTATGTTCGGATTCCTAACGATTTCGTTCTTTATATTGTGTTACGCGTTCTACACTAATGATTTTACGATTCAATACGTAGCAAGTAACTCGAATAGCCAACTGCCTTGGTACTACCGAATCACTGCGGTTTGGGGGGCTCATGAAGGCTCACTACTGCTTTGGGTTCTAATCCAAGCGGGTTGGACGGTAGCAGTTGCTACGTTTAGTCGTGGTATGCCTCAAGAGTCTGTGGCTCGCGTACTGGCGATTATGGGTTTGATTACTGTCGGCTTCTTGTTGTTCATTATCGTAACGTCTAACCCGTTCCTACGTACACTGCCTTTCTTCCCTGTTGATGGCCGTGACTTGAACCCACTACTGCAAGATCCGGGTTTGATTATTCACCCGCCAATGCTTTACATGGGGTATGTTGGTTTCTCCGTTGCGTTCTCTTTCGCAATCGCTTCTCTAATGAGCGGTCGTTTAGATACGGCATGGGCTCGTTGGTCTCGTCCTTGGACAATCGCTGCTTGGTTATTTCTAACAGTAGGTATCGCTCTAGGTTCATGGTGGGCATACTACGAACTTGGCTGGGGTGGCTGGTGGTTCTGGGATCCAGTAGAAAACGCTTCATTCATGCCTTGGTTGGCTGGTACTGCTCTGATGCACTCACTAGCGGTAACAGAAAAGCGTGGCACGTTTAAAGCTTGGACAGTATTGCTTGCTATCTCTGCATTCTCACTAAGCTTACTAGGTACGTTCTTAGTTCGTTCGGGCATCTTGGTATCGGTTCACGCGTTCGCGTCGGATCCGGCTCGTGGTATGTTTATTCTAGGTTTCCTAGTGTTCGTTATCGGTGGTTCACTGTTGTTGTTTGCTGTTAAAGGCGCATCGGTTCGTGTCCGTGGTAACTTCGATTTGGTTTCTCGTGAAAACGCGCTACTCGGCAACAACATCCTATTGATTGCTGCACTTGTGGTTGTGTTAGTCGGTACCTTGTTGCCATTAGTTCATAAACAGTTAGGCTTGGGCTCGGTATCTATCGGTGCACCGTTCTTTGATATGTTGTTCTTCTGGTTAATGACCCCGTTCTCGTTCTTACTTGGTATCGGTCCTCTGATCCGTTGGAAGCGTGACAACCTATCTAAGCTCGTTAAACCTATGCTGATCTCGGGTGCATTCTCATTGGGCTTAAGTGTGCTAATGGTGACGATGCTGGCTGACCGTTTCAGCGGTACCGCTTTTGCTGGTTGGGTCATGGCGTTTTGGATCATCTTCATGCATGGCTTTGAGCTTCATGAGCGTGCGACACACCGTCATACATTCCTGAAAGGCCTGACTAAACTACCTCGTAGCCACTGGGCGATGATGTGTGGTCACATTGGTTTGGCTGTGACAGTGATTGGTATTGCGATGGTGCAAAACTACAGCATCGAACGTGACGTACGCTTAGCACCTGGTGAAAGCTACCAACTTGAAGAGTACAGCTTCCTGTTTACAGGGGTTCGTGACAAAGATGGTCCTAACTACGATGGTTACATTGCTGACTTTGAAATTACTAAAGAGGGCAAATACATCAACACGCTTCACGCGGAAAAACGTTTCTACACTACTGCTAAGTCTATGATGACAGAAGCGGCGATTGACCGTGGCGTAACACGCGACCTATACATCGCAATGGGTGAGCGTTTGGACGACAACAAGTCTTGGGCTGTTCGTATCTACTACAAACCGTTTGTACGTTGGATCTGGGCGGGTTCTCTGATCATGTCGATTGGTGGTGTTATTGCTATCAGTGACCGTCGTTACCGTTTCCGTAAGCCAACGAAAAAGTCGGCTAAAGAGCAGGAGGCTTAATTCGAATGAACAAGAAGATTTTATTCATTCCATTGATTGCGTTCATGGTTCTAGCTGGAATCTTTGCGACTCAATTGATGCGTAACCAGTCGGGTGATGACCCGACTAAACTTGAATCTGTATTGATTGGTAAGCCAGTACCTGAGTTTGGTTTAGAAGACTTAGAGCAACCGGGTAAGTTTCATGATCAAGCTATCTTTAAAGGTGAGCCACTGCTTCTTAATGTGTGGGCGACTTGGTGTCCTACTTGTTATGCAGAGCACTCTTATTTGAATAAGTTAGCGGGTCAAGGCGTTAAGATTATTGGCCTTAACTACAAAGATGATCGCAATAAAGCGGTTGGTTGGTTAAAAGAGCTGGGCAATCCATACTTGATCAGTTTGTTCGATGGTAATGGCATGCTAGGTCTTGACCTTGGTGTGTATGGTGCTCCAGAGACTTTCCTTATTGATGCTAACGGCGTGGTTCGTTACCGCCATGTTGGTGACGTGAACCCAACTAACTGGGCATCGACGCTTGAGCCGATGTACCAAGAGTTGTTGGAGGAAGCGAAATGATTAAGAAGGCACTGATTACTCTGTTCGCTACGTTTGCAATCTCAGCGACTGTTTCTGCTGCGCCTATCGAATTTCATGAATTTGATACCGTTGATCAAGAGCAGCAGTTCAAAGAGCTTAGCAACACGCTGCGTTGTCCTAAATGTCAGAACAACACCATTGGTGATTCGAACGCAGAGCTTGCGGTCGATTTACGCCAAAAAGTGTATGAGATGACAAAAGATGGCAAGTCGAAGCAAGACATTATTGATTACATGATTGCTCGCTACGGTAACTTTGTTACTTACAACCCACCACTCACATTAGCAACATCAATCCTTTGGATTGGTCCGTTTGCGGTAGTCGTGTTTGGTTTCGGTTTGATCATTTTACGAAGCCGAAAGTCAAAGTCGAAAGCAGTAGAGTCAGATAAAGGCTGGGATGCAGACAAAGAAGCTCGTTTAAAAGCGTTACTCGATGAAGAGAACGACGGAGATAAGAAGTAATGACTCTATTTTGGATTTCTACCATTATCCTTTCGCTAGCGGCAATTTTCTTAATTGTTCTGCCCTTCATTAATAAGAAGGCGAACAATGATGAAATGCTTCGCGACGAGTTGAACAAAGCATTCTATAAAGATCGTCTCGTTGAGCTAGAAGTAGAAGCAGAAGAGGGCCTTGTTGATAATCAACAAGAGCTGATCGCTGATTTGAAGCAGTCTCTACTTGATGATGTACCTGCGCAGCAAGAGATGAAGAAGACCCAAATCTCAACGTTGGGTGTCGTTGTGCCATCGATTATTTTAGTCGTGGTTGTGACATACGGTATGTACTTTCAGTTTGGTGCGTTGGATAAAGTTCAACATTGGCAAGAAGTGAGTTCGAACCTTCCTGAATTGTCTAAGAAGCTAATGTCATCGGAAGGTGGTGCATTAACGGATGATGAACTAGAAGATTTGACTCTGGCACTTCGTACTCGTCTGCATTATCAACCAAAAGATTCGACAGGTTGGTTACTGTTAGGTCGTATTGCATTGGCTAACCGCGATGCTGAGACTGCGAAAGATTCGATGCAGCGAGCTTACAAGCTTGAGCCAAAAAATGAAGATGTTCAGCTAGGTTATGCACAAGCATTGATGCTTTCACCAGATGAAGCGGATCAAAACCAAGCTCGTCTGATTTTGAGCCGTTTGATTCAAAACGACTATGTTGATCTTCGTGTGTTCTCGTTGCTAGCGTTCGATGCGTTTGAGCGTCAAGATTACCCTGGTGCTGTTAAGTACTGGAGCATCATGCAACAGATGATTGGTCCAAAAGACAGTCGCTACGAAATGTTGTCGCGCAGTATCGAAAGTGCACAGAAAAAAATGGGCAATGCTATGGGCGTGGACCAAGGCAAAACTGTTGCTGTAACGCTTGAGTTATCAGGTGATGTGAATGCGGCCCCTAGTTCAGTGTTAGTGGTATCAGTTCACAGAGCAGACGGTTCACCAATGCCGATTGCTGCGGCTCGTTATCCGCTAGGAACTTTCCCTCGTACTGTCGTTCTTGATGATGGCAATAGCATGTTGGAAGGGCAGAAACTGTCTAGCCTTGAAACTTTGATGGTTAGAGCTAGGCTTGATACGGATGGTAACGTTTCAACTCGAGACGGTGATTGGTACGGTGAAAGTGAAGTGGTTGAGCTCGGTGAGCCCGTCACTATCGATATCAATAAGCAATATTAATCATTACTTTGCATAGGTGTTAGCTATTCCGATTTATTGAAAAACGGTATAGACTTACGCAACCAATTGAGGCCAGCGATTGCTGGCCTTTGTTATTATTCCTTATGGAAAAGGTGCTATGTCTATCAGTGTTTTAAGACTCTCGGGTTTACTTTTCATTGCAAGCTTAACGGTGGGTTGCTCCAGCGTACCAAGTGAAAGCAATACCGGTGATACTCTCGAAACCTCAGAATACGTCGAAGAGTCCCATCCGAATGACCCCTTTGAAAGTTTTAACCGAGCGATGTGGGAGATCAACTACGAGTATCTCGATCCTTATCTAGTTCGTCCTGTTTCCCTCGCTTATGTTGGCTATACTCCTGTACCTGTGCGATCTGGTATTTCCAATTTTCTATCCAACTTAGATGAGCCATCGAGTATGATCAACAATCTCATTATGGGTAATGGTGGGAAAGCACTCGATCATTTCAACCGTTTTTGGATTAACTCTACCTTCGGTCTTTTGGGGCTGATTGATATTGCCAGTGAAGCGGGGATCACCAAGTATGACGAAAAGTCGTTTTCTGATGCGATTGGTCACTATGGGGTAGGGAATGGGCCGTATTTTATGTTACCTGGCTATGGCCCTGTGACGACTCGTCAAGTGACAGAGCAAGTGGATAGTTTATACGTACCTTTGTCTATGTTTACCTTTTGGGCAAAACTAGGAAAGTGGGCATTTGAGGGTATGGAAACACGTGCTCAGTTGGCCTCGCAAGAAGCCTTACTAGATGACTCTCCTGATCCATATGCATTGACTCGTGATATTTACATCCAACGTCAAGATTTCAAAGCTGAGGTTGAGCCTGAAAAGGTTGATCTTGAGGAAGAAGATTTCATTGATGACTATCTCGAAGATTACTAGAGACAAAGTTTAGATAAGCAGATAGAGAAAGACTCGATGTTAATTCAACATCGAGCCTTTTTAATGCTTTTGACTTTATCTACTTTTCGGGAAGTCGGTAAGAAACTTAGAAGCGGTAGTTGGCTTGGATACCGACTAACCAGATGCTGCCTGAAACTTCGCCTTCGAAGCTACCACCAAAGTAATCTGCTTTTGGGTCTTTTTCATGCATTTTCGCATCTTTCGCTAGAATGTAAGTGAAGCCAGCATCCAGAGTTAGCTGCTCAGACCATTGGTAGCCCGCACCAATACTTAACCAAGTGCGGTCTGTTTCTGGGATCGTCGCAGTACGGTGCTCTTCGCTTACCGCTGAAGTATCGTAGGCAATACCAGAACGCAGTACTAGTTTAGGGGTCATTTGGTAAGTAGTACCGATTGCAAAACGGTAGTTGTCTTCCCAGTTCTCTTGCTTGATCTCTACGCTTTTTTCGCCAGGGAAATCAGCAACAAGTTCTTTAAAGCTGCTCCAGTTCGTCCAGTTAATACTTGCGTGAACCGCTACAGTGTCTGTCAGCTGGTGGAAGCTAGCAAGTTCAGCTGTTGCCGGAAGAGCGAGATCCATTGAACCACTTTTGTGTGCTTCTGGTTTTGTTGGGTTGAAACCAAAACCTTTAGCGTAACCTTCTAGAGTCAGGTCAACTTCTGATTTGTAGGTGAAGCCTAGGCGGTTGTCTTCATTAATATCCCAAGCGGTACCAACTTGCCAGCCCCATGCCTTGTCATCACCTTCCATGTATTTCAGAGTTGTTCCCACCGGTAAAGTAGAAGCAGCAGTCGCACCAAAGCTACCTTCAGCCATGATGTAACGTACGCCACCACCAATAGAAACACTCTCTAGCACTTGGTATGCAGCATTCAGGTTCAGCTCCATAGTAGTCACACTTGCTTCGTTACCATGGTTTGCACCGCCGAAGTCTTTACCTAGGTCCGTAGCCATGCCGTAGTTAGTACCAGCAGCAAAGCCTAACGCAAATTTTTCGTTGTACTTATGAGAAACATAAAAGTTTGGAATAAAAGCACTGTGCGCGAAGTCACTAGAGTTAGATGTTGTTTTTCCGCGAGGAGTTGTAGAAGTTCCTTCAATATCAATATTTGGGTCTACGTAGATACCACCAACAGACACCTGAGTGCCTTCTAGGTAAGTTAACATTGCAGGGTTACGCCATTGTGCGTCTGCACCGTCAGCCATTGCTGCTTCACCAGCGTAAGCACGGCCTAAGCCTGTTGCTGAGTATTCTGCTAGTTGAAAACCTGCCGCGTTAGTTACGGTAGAAGTCGAAAGTAATCCAACTGCCACTGCAGAAGAGAGAAGAGTTTTATTCATTTTCATTATTATGTTCGCTGAATCATACGTATTTAGTGGCGTGATTCTACGTTTAGAGTTATTACTTTAAAAATGAAATTCGAATAAAACAGTGTTTTAGGTATTAAATGAGAAAAAATGTTTAATTATTAGAGAAATCATCTAAATGTTTCGGCTGTGTTGCGAGGTTTGAGCGTACACCTGTAGCTGTATATTTGCTCTGCAGGCTACAGTTGTAAGCTTAAATTTAGGTTAGTCAGTGGTTTAGGCAAACAAAAAAGGGTCGCACAACGCGACCCTTATGGGATTATAGCTAACTTTATATTAGAAACTGCGGCTGTACTGAAGACCTAATAGGATTGCATCAGCATGTGTTGTCGCTGTTAGTGGCGTCTTTGAAGAGTTTTCTGAAACCTTCACGTCGTCACCTAACAAGTATGTAAAGCCGAAGTCTACGTTTGAAGCGGTATCAATGTGGTAAGTGAAACCAGCAGAGAACCACTGACGGTCAGAATCTGGAACAGAAATAGACGTCAGTTCGTCTTGTGCACTGGTGTCATACATATAACCGGTACGTAGTGTCCACGTATCGTTTAGGTAGTAGGTACCACCAATTGCGTAGTGCCAGCCATCTTGCCATTTGTATTCTTTATTGTAAGCACCTTTGATCGCACCTTGAGATAGGTTTTGGAATTCGATCTGGTCGAAGTCACCCCAGCCGATCCACTGTACAGAGTAGTGAACTGCGAACTTAGTATCTTCAATTTTGTGGAAACCAGAGAATTCAGCGATGTCTGGTAGTGGCAGCGTGATTTCTTGGCCCTTGTCATCTTTAGCGGTGATTTCAGGGCTGTAACGGTAAGATAGACCAAAACGGTTGTTTTCATCTAGCTCATACACGGTACCCACGTTAAAACCAACAGCCCAACCATCAGCTTTGTCGACGTTTAATAAAGGAGTACCAACTGGAACTCCACCAGCTTGCATACCTACACCAGAGGTGCGCTTCATCGTGCCTTGACCATAAATAAGGTCTAAACCTGCACCGAAGCTCCATTGGTCGTCTAGTCGGTAAGAACCTGCAAGACCAAAGTTAACGCTCTTAACATCCGTTAAGCCGCCGTATTCTGCTGCTGGGTAGTTGTTGTCAAACTCTGTTTTAGTACCGAAGTTTGAGTAGGCATTGATACCCCAAGCAAATTTTTCATTTACCGGAACGATTAAGTGGATGTTAGGTGCGATTGATGTGTCACCTACATCATCAGTATTATTTACCGGCACTTTGCCACCAACGTAGTTAACGTCGTTGACTTCAATCATTGAAGTGATGCTTTCAAAACCAAGAGATAGCTCAGTTTTATCAAATAGTGCCATTGCTGCAGGGTTACGTGCCATTACTGACGCGTTATCTGCGATTACTGCATCACCAGCAAAAGCACGGCCGATGCCGGTTGCTGATTGTGCGTTAAGTTGGAAACCTGCTGCCATCGCTTGCGAAGACGCCAGTGTAATTGTTACTGCTAAAAGAGACTTTTTAAACAGACGCGTGTTGTTGGTAGTCATTCATTTATTCCTTTATATATCCGCCTCTACAGGGCGATTAATTTGAGCAATTGCTCAATGGTGGCTGATCCTATTCGCAAGTATACGATATACAAATCCGACCATTGGAAATTTTGAGTGGAAAATTATGGAAATGACGCCTATCTGGCACGAAAATGGAGAGAAATGCTGTTTTTTAGAGTTTTAACTCTAGAGTTATTAGCTTGGTGAATGTTTGTGCTGTTTATCTATAAATAAAGCCCAGCAATATCAAGAATATAGTTGCTGGGCCTTTTGTGACGGGGCTTTGAGTGCGAATTAGCTCATCGGTTTGATCATTTTTGTCAGCTTTTCGGCGATTTTAGAGACATCCTCGCCATCTTCCCCTACAAGGATCAAACTGCTACCATCGATCGGTGTTACCGAGCCTGACATGCCTTTTTCATCAAAGTCGATAGACTTGTCAGTCGGAATGCCAGTTAAAAACAGCGTGACTTTGCCTTTTTCGCCTTGGAAAACCATGTGCATTGCGTTGGATTTGCCAAAACCACAGTGGTTCAGGTAATAGACGTGGTAAGGGAAGGCTTCATCAAACTGAAAAGCAAACGGGTTCATTTTTGCGTTGATTTGTTGAGATGATACATTTTCATCAAGTGCACTAACGAAGCTCTTTTCATCAACAACATGTTTCATTGCAGTATCCGCCAAGCTTGCTTGAGCTGGAGAGACTAACGCATTTCCCCAGTTAACTTGGCCAACGAGTAAACCGGCAACAAACGCCACAGAAGCAGCCATTGCCATCGCTCGTCGAGCAAAAGTAGGCCTTACTACTTTGCTTTCTTCGCTTGAGGTCTGATTGAACAGAATACGATCTGCGAGATCGTCTGGCACATCCACATTCAATGCTGAATGGATCTGCTTATCAAGCGATAGTACATCGTCTAAGAAATTGCTATTGGTTTCGCTATTCGCAGCTGCATCAATAATGTCTTGTGTACGTTGTTTAGGTTCCGACAATACACGACGACGAAATTCCAAATCATCCATTATGTTGCCCCCTCTCTGCCTCTTCTGTATCCAACAGCTCTTTCAACTGATTTCGAGCTCTGAATAAACGTGTCATCACCGTGTTTTTGTTGAGATCGAGAATATCGGCAATCTCATCACCACTAAAACCACCAATCACTTGTAAGAAGAGAGGTTCACGGTAATCGATTTCAAGTTTCATGATCTGGGCTTGTAACCACTGGTGCTGATGGTGCGGGTCATCACTGACACTAGCATCGTTACCGTGATCGTCGATATCAACCAGATCAAACTGTTTGCGTTCAAAACGTCGAGCGTTCTCGCGTCTCAAGATGGTAATCAGCCAAGATTTCGCGGCTTTTTCATCTTGAAGGCTATCGAGTGACTTCCATGCACGAAGGCAAGTCTCTTGTACTAAGTCTTCGGCAATGCTTTTGTCTTTGCATAGCCAGTAGGCGTAGCGAAAGAGGTCACGATGATAGGCACGCACGAGTGCTTCGTATTTTCTTTGTTTGTCCATATCAGAGTTGACCGGACGCTTGGCTGTTTTCTTTCCAAACATTTTTATTATTGACACACGAGCCTCCATAATTGCTCTGCGTATAGCTGTCTTCTATACGTTGTGCTTCGTTTTTATATTTTTAGAGCTAACGATCGGCAGGAAATCGTAAAATCACATTAAAATTGATCTACTTCAAAATCTAAGGCCTCGAACAAGCTATAGTACACCTTGTCGTCTAGTTAGTCATTCGTGGCTAGCATGTTGAGCAAGACGACACTTCCTTTTGAAGGCTGACTTTACTTTCTCCTAATCAGGAAACTGATTATTTCAATTGGCGTTAAGTTAATTGCTTTATATACATTCCGACCACACAGTTTTGTGTGGTTTTTTTTGCCTTAAGAAAACCATTCCTCACATAGCGATAAGAGCTTTGCTTGCAATAGTTTAGTATCTTACGACAACCTTTCCCTCAAAAAGGTTCGCCTGAATGTGCAGTTAGATTTTCAAGCAGTGGGATACCCGTATCACGTTTATTTAAACGCCCGTTTGATTTAGTTAACAACTTGTTTACAATACTTCAGGTCAGACCTCTTAACTTTAAGGAGAAACCATGGGCAAACAGGAAGTCAAAACGCGTTCTGGAGAACGTGTTGCCGTTGTCGCTGGACTACGAACCCCATTCGCTCGTCAGAGCACAGAATTTAGCCAAGTGCCTGCGGTTGACCTAGGCAAAATGGTGGTGAGCGAAATGCTTGCAAGAACTGATGTCGATCCTGCGCTTATCGAACAAGTCGTGTTCGGCCAAGTAGTGCAAATGCCAGAAGCACCGAACATTGCACGTGAAATCGTATTGGGTACAGGTATGGACATTAATACCGATGCCTACAGTGTGACGCGTGCATGTGCGACTAGCTTCCAAGCTGCAGTCAACGTGACCGAGAGCATTATGGCTGGCACGATTGATGTTGGTATTGCGGGTGGTGCGGATTCGTCTTCTGTATTGCCAATCGGTGTTTCGAAAAAGTTAGCGGCAAATCTATTAGCGCTGAGTAAAACCAAGACCATGGGTCAAAAGCTGAAAATTCTTAAAACGCTTTCAGTCAAAGATCTTATGCCAGTGCCGCCAGCCGTTGCTGAATACTCGACTGGTTTATCCATGGGACAAACGGCTGAGCAGATGGCGAAGACACACGGAATTACTCGCGAAGCTCAAGATGCACTTGCTCACCGTTCTCACTCTTTGGCTTCTCAGGCATGGAAAGAAGGCAAGATCAAAGACGAAGTAATGACGGCGTTCCCGGCGCCTTACAAAAAGTACCTAGCAGAAGACAACAACATTCGCCACGACTCGACGGTTGAAGGTTACGCTAAACTGCGCCCAGCATTCGACAGACAATACGGCAGTGTAACGGCAGCCAATGCCACGCCTCTCACCGATGGCGGTGCCGCAGTGATGTTGATGCGCGAAGGAAAAGCGAAAGAGCTAGGCTTAGAAGTACTTGGTTACATTCGTGGTTACGCGTTCTCAGCGATTGGTGTTGAAACGGATATGCTGATGGGGCCGACGTACGCGACTTCTCAAGTATTGAAGAACACAGGACTAGAATTATCAGACCTAACTCTAATCGAGATGCACGAAGCATTCGCAGCCCAAGTTCTAGCGAACGTCAAAATGTTTGCAAGTGACGAGTTTGCTCAGAAGAATCTTGGCCGTGACAAAGCGATCGGTGAGATTGATATGGAGAAGTTTAACGTGCTGGGTAGCTCAATTGCTTACGGGCACCCGTTTGCTGCGACTGGTGCGCGCATGATGACTCAAACACTGCGTGAACTGAAACGTCGCGGTGGCGGCTTGGCACTGAACACTGCTTGTGCAGCTGGTGGTTTAGGTGCGGCAATGATCTTGGAGGTAGAATAATGTCTACGACTCTTGATGCAACAACAGAAAAAGAAACAGTCGCTCAACCAGATACAACGTCTGCGACTGAATCAACCAAAAAGAAAGCGACAGCATTCTCTTTAAATATCGATGACCAAGATATTGCATGGCTTGCGATCGATGTGCCAAACGAGAAAATGAACACACTACAAGCGGCTTTTGCTGAAGAAATGAAATCCATTTTCGAGCAACTAAAAGAAAAGCAAAGCCGAGTTAAGGGTTTAATCGTTCATTCATTGAAGCCAGATAACTTCATTGCGGGGGCTGATGTTCGAATGCTGGATGCTTGCAAGACAGCAGATGAAGCGCAATCTCTTGCTCGTCAGGGGCAGGAGATGTTCCAAACTCTGTCGGATCTACCCTACCCAGTAGTCGCAGCGATTCACGGTCCATGTTTAGGTGGTGGCTTAGAGCTCGCTCTGGCGTGTGATTACCGCGTATGTACTGATTCAGATAAGACTCGCCTTGGCTTGCCAGAAGTTCAGCTCGGTCTGTTACCCGGCTCTGGTGGGACGCAGCGTCTTCCTCGTCTTATCGGTTTACTGCCATCTCTTGATCTTATTCTTACGGGTAAGCAGTTGCGCGCTAAAAAAGCGAAATCGCTCGGCGTTGTGGATGCTTGTGTGCCAGAAACTATCTTGCTTGAAGTCGCTAAGAGCTTTGTTGAAAAGAATACGGGCAGCAAAAAAGGTAAACGTCTGGCATCTAAAAGCCAAGCTTCGACTAAAGAGAAACTGATCTCACGTAATGGCCTTGGCCGTAAAGTGATTTTTGAACAAGCGTCGAAGAAGACCAATCAGAAAACTCGTGGTAACTACCCAGCAGCCGATGCGATTCTTGATGTGATTCGTTATGGCCTAGAAAACGGCTTTGAAAAAGGCCTTCAGTACGAAGCGAAGCGTTTCTCTGAATTGGTTATGACTTCAGAGTCAAAAGCGCTTCGTTCAATCTTCTTTGCAACGACTGAAATGAAGAAAGAACACGGTGCAGATGCAGAACCGAAAGCGGTTAAGCGCGTTGGTGTGTTGGGTGGTGGTCTTATGGGCGCAGGTATCAGCCATGTCAGCGTAGCTAAAGCAAAAGTACCGGTTCGTATTAAAGATGTATCAAATGATGGTGTCTTGAACGCGCTGAACTACAATTACAAGTTGTTCGATAAGCAGCGTAAGCGTCGTATTCTGAGCCGTGCTGGCCTTGAAAGTAAGATGCTTAAGCTGTCTGGTGGTATCGACTTTACGAGTTTTAACCACACAGATGTAGTGATTGAAGCGGTGTTTGAAGATCTCGACCTTAAGCAGTCGATGGTTGCGGACATTGAAGCCAATGCCAAGCCAGAGACTATCTTTGCGACCAACACGTCTTCACTGCCGATCCATAAGATTGCAGAGAAGGCGCAGCGACCAGAAAATGTGGTCGGTCTTCACTACTTCAGCCCGGCAGAAAAAATGCCGTTAGTTGAAGTGATCCCTCATGAAACAACGTCAGAAGAGACTATTTCGACGGTGGTTGCACTAGCGAAAAAGCAAGGCAAAACACCGATTGTTGTTAAAGATAAGGCAGGTTTCTATGTGAACCGTATTCTTGCTCCATACATGAATGAAGCGGCGCATTTGTTACTGGTAAATGAGCCGATTGAAAAGCTCGACAGCACATTGTTGGACTTTGGTTTCCCGGTTGGCCCAATTACTTTGTTAGACGAGGTCGGCGTTGATATCGGTGCGAAGATTATCCCGATTCTGGTTAATGAATTAGGCGAACGTTTCCAAGGCCCTGATGTGTTCGACATTCTGTTGAATGACAACCGAAAAGGCCGTAAGAGTGGCAAAGGTTTCTACACTTACAAAGGTAAGAAGAAAGAAGTCGATAAGTCAGTTTACAAGCTGCTTAAGCTACAACCTGAACCTAAGCTAAGCGATAACGACATCGCAATGCGCTGTGTGTTACCGATGCTCAACGAAGCGGTTCGTTGTTTGGATGACGGCATTATCCGTAGCCCGCGAGATGGCGATATTGGTGCTATTTTCGGTATCGGTTTCCCTCCATTCCTAGGTGGTCCGTTCCGTTATATGGATCAGATCGGTATTAAGTCATTGGTAGAGATGATGAACGACTTTGCTAAGAAGTACGGTGATCGCTTTGCGCCATGTGATGGCCTACTGACACGTGCTGGCTTGGATGAGTCTTTCTATAAGTAACTCTCTCTATAAGTAACGTCCTAGCACATTAATTATGAAGCCCGTATCAAACAATTGATGCGGGCTTCATTTTTATGGGAGTATGCAAAAGAAAGGCGATTTCCGACTCAGTCGTTCCTCCTTGTCGGGAATGACGGGGAGTTATGTGATTCACCCAATAAAAAAGGTTGATGCTTTCACATCAACCTTATGACTTTTCTAGCGGGTTTATCAGCCAAGTTCGCAGTCTTTAGGACGCAACTGAAACTCATCAATTGAGCCTATCTCAACACCTGCCGACAGCTTCTCTTCGTCCTGATGTGCATTACCGTGAGCGTGCATAATCAGACGATTGGCTGTACGAGGTTTAAGTTGGCTAACCACAAAGCGCATCATGTCTGAGCGAGTCAGACTTTTGAGCTCTTCTAACACACGATCCCTCTGATTGAATTCTAAATCCTTATTGCCTATGGCAACCCATAAGCGCTGAGCACGACCACGCAAGGTGGTATCTGGCGTTGAAATTTGATTCCAGAGGCCGCGTTTACTGCTGTGCCATTGATAGTCGCTAAGCTCTAACAGCACCATATAAAAGGCATTAAGGAACTCGTCTATTGAAGCCAACAGATCGGCTGGGGCTGCATTAGGCGATTGCACATACAACACAATTCCGGGGTGTCGGTTAAGCGGCATATTACCCGTGCCGACCATATAACCTAGCTGCTGCTTAGTACGAATCTCGTGGAAGAAAGTGGCTGACATCAAGTGGTTTGCCAATGAATACAGTGCAATATTTGTAGGTGATATATTTGAACATTGGTAGTAAACCACGATAGCTGAATCATCTTGATTACACACCACTTCGCGTTGGAAACTACCGTTATCACCCAGCATAATTAATGGTCGCAGTGACTCTTCGTAAGCCTGATCTTGAACACGCAATGCATCTTTTAGCGTTTCAGCCATCTTGTTCGCATCGGCTTTTTTCCAGTCACCATACACAAACATTTCGACATGCAGTTCAGCCAAAATAGCTTGAACAAAAGAAGAAAGCTCATCGACTTCTATTGTTTCCAGCGCTTCAATTAAAACGAAATAGGGCGGGTTATTTGGCTGTAAGATTCCCGTCATCGCATTGAACAGCTGAGAAATAGGACGGTCTTGCGATGCGTTATTCCAGTTTCTGAGCAATTGATGCTTAATCGTTTCGAAACGTGTTGGACTAAAGTCGCGTGCTTGGAAGCGTTCAAGAATCATATTGAGCAGCTGTGGCTGTTTCTCGCTAAATCCAGACAGAGTCAGTGTGACACCACCTTGATGGGTATACATGTTGTAACCCATGCCAGCAATTTCAGCTTGATACGTATCTTTTTCAAGTGAGTCTAAGAACATCTCTACACACAAGCGTGTTTTAACAATATTCCTGGGACTAGCGACCGAGTGCGGGCTATCTATAGCGATATACACCACACCTTTGGGCACTCGAAATTGATGATCTTGCAGATGCCACAGTTTAAAACCGTCTAACTCTTCTAATAGTTGCGGGTACTTAGCATCACCTTCGAGTTCCGCTGGATCTAAATCGTAGCAAATAAACGGGTTTTTATTGGGAAGCTCAAACTGCCATCCGGGGTTGATGCATGTAAAGCATTGGATTTGTTCAGCGCTAAAAGGCGTAACGGAGTAGGGGGTAAAGTACCACATCGCTTCTCTGTCATATTCGAACCCTTGAGCAACAATGGTGCTCCGCATATTGTCGACAGATAAGTAGGGAAGCAAAGAGCGTTGTAATTCTTCGTCGAAATGCGACATTTTATAATCTCCATACACCACATCTTGTTTTTGGTAATGCTGCATGTTGATCACGAGATGACTGACGACATCAAGTGGTCTTGAAGGCTCTTGAAAGCGGAAGGCTGATTCCAAAACAGCCCGTTTCTCGAGGTAACGCCACTCTTCAATACCTTGTTGTTCAATCAACTTAATGTACTGGAACACCGCTTGGGTGATGTTATCGGTTTTGGTTAAACCTTCGATGGTCAATGAGCAACTGACTGTGAAATCACGATAGTTACTGCCACTTGCGCCGCCACCTGCGGAGAGTGAAGTAATCCAACCTTTTTCTTTGAGTTGCATCATCAAACTGCCTTCGCCTTCGTAACCGATAAGGTGTGCAAAGAACGATAATGGTTTAATACCGTAGTGTTCATCCATGCTTGGCATGGGGAAGGTTAAGATAAGTTTGCGTACTTCTTTGATCGGTTTAACGTGTACTTGGACGCCAGTACTTAATTCGCCAATAATCGGTACGTTAACCTTCTTGCCTTGTAGTTTGTGATTGGTAATCGAGCTAAAACGCTCCTCAACCCAATTTTGCATTTCGTCCAGTGATTGATTGCCAGACAGTGTCAGCGTCATTAGATCGGCAGAATATTGTTGCTGGTGGAAAGCCAAGATCTCTTGTCGAATCGTCTCGCCGTTTCGGTCACCCAACGTATCGATATTACCGACAGAAAACTTCGAGAATGGGTGATTGTGATTTACCAATTCTTTGGTCACTTGGTACAAGCGTCGCGAGTCGTCGTTGAGTTTCATCTTATACTCTGAATCAACAGCTTGGCGTTCTTTGTCTAATGCTTCTTCGTTGAACAGGGGGGCGGTAAAAAATTGGCTGAAGCGATCGAGTGCATTTTCAAAAGCATTCAATTCAACATCAAAAAAGAAGCAGGTGTGTTCGGTTCCTGTCCAAGCGTTGTTGCTACCGCCATGTTGGCTGATGAAACTTTGGAACTCTCCGACCTTTGGATACTTTTCAGTTCCCAAAAATAGCATATGCTCTAAGTAGTGAGCTAAACCTTCTCTGTTTGTAGGGTCATCAAAATGCCCGACATTTACGGCAAGTGCGGCCGCAGCTTTTTGAGCATTTTGGTCCTGAACTAACAGCACGCGTAGCCCGTTATTTAAGGTTATGTAACGGTATTGATGTTCATCATTAGGGCTTAAATGCACAGAAGCATCTCCAGAGCGGGTGGTTTTTAAATTATGTACGCGATGATTTAAGGTGCAAACCTTGCGATCATATTTTGGGATATGAGGAGCTTTTTGGCGACTTCTAAATCACTTTTATCGATTTTTATCAGTAATTTATTTTCTTTTAACAAGATTGTTAAGAAAGTCGAACTCTTTGGCAAGTGACTTGATATAATTATTTATATTGACTGCGGTTTCTCTGGATTGAGAACCAAACCTAAGTAGCGTTTCGTTGATATATAGGATATATCGATTTTCGACATGTTACGAAGACAGGATTGAACATGAAAATATTCATAATGCGGCACGGTGAAGCAGAACATTTTGCTAACTCGGATGCAGAACGAGCGTTAACTAAGCGCGGTAAAATGGCGTCTCTTGCGGTAGCTCAAGCTGCAAATGAGCAAGGGTTTAGCCAGTTCGATAAAGTGCTTGTGAGCCCATACTTGAGGGCACAAGAAACGTGGTTAGAAATCTCTCAAGCGTTTTCTGGAAAGAAAGTAGAAACCTGTGATGATATTACGCCTTACGGAATGTCTGACGATGTGTTTGATTTGACCATAGCAATGGCTGAAGTAGAAAAGCTAGAGACCATTTTATTTGTTTCTCATTTACCTCTAGTGGGCTATTTAACGGCTGAATTTGCGACGGGCATGGCGCCACCTATGTTCCCAACATCAGGGCTCGCGTGTATTGAATTCGACCTTGAAAAACAAAAAGGCGAGTTGCTTTGGAACATTAATCCATAGCTGAGACCGTTTTCTCAAGATAAATTTAAGGGCATCTCATGATTATTGAGATGCCCTTTGTTGTTTCTAACGGATTATTTCGACCAAACGACAAGGTGCTGGACGTACTTTTTAGAACAAAGAGCAAGTCGATGGCTATTTATCTGGGATAGCAAGTAAAACCAGTAGCGCCCCATGGCCACCGAACTCTAAAGGTGCTTGGTGAAAAGCCATCACATCTGGGTGCTGTGCTAACCACAAAGGCACTTTCTGTTTAAGGATGTGTTTACCAATGCCGTGCTGTACACAGGCACAAGCTACGCTCTCTTTCACGCAGTGCGCAATCATCGCGCCAAGTTCACGTTTGGCTTCTTGCTGCGTCATACCGTGCATATCAAGATACACATCCGGTACATAGACACCACGACGTAAGCGCTTCACCTCATATTTAGAGACATCATCGCGCGCATAACGTGTAGGCCCCTCTTCGCTAAGATGCGGAATGAACTCATCTGAGAAATAAAACTCGCTATCACTGGCTTGTCTTGCCGTTCGAGTAATTTCTTTTTGCTTGGCATTTCTTTTTGGCTGCTGGACTATGGTATCCTGTTGCAACTTTTTAACGCCCTTTACTGCATCGTTGAACAGGGCGAAATCGTCATCGAAGTCGGTGTCTTTTTTGCTCATCAGGTTATGAATTCTAATTAGAAACGTAATTAGCAGTATTGTAGCGCTTTTCGGAGACAATTTTGGATAAGATTTTTGTAGAAGAAGCGGTATCAGAACTACACACGCTTCAAGATGTGATTCGTTGGACTGTTAGTCGCTTTAACGCAGCGGGCCTATTTTATGGTCACGGCACTGATAACGCGTGGGATGAGGCGGTACAACTAATTTTACCTACTCTTTATCTGCCGATTGATGTTCCTTCGCATGTGATGAACTCTCGTCTAACGAGTAGCGAACGTCTGCGTATTGTTGAGCGCGTAATCAAGCGTATCAATGAGCGTACACCAACGGCTTACTTAACCAACAAAGCTTGGTTCTGTGGCCTTGAGTTCTTCGTTGATGAGCGCGTTCTTGTGCCTCGCTCTCCAATTGGTGAGCTGATCGAAGCTCAATTCCAACCTTGGTTAATTGAAGAGCCAACTCGCATCATGGATATGTGTACGGGTAGTGGTTGTATTGCTATTGCTTGTGCTCATGCATTCCCTGACGCAGAAGTAGATGCGATTGATATCTCTACAGACGCACTGCAAGTTGCAGAGCAGAACGTTCAAGATCACGGCATGGAGCAGCAAGTGTTCCCAATTCGTTCAGATCTTTTCCGTGACTTGCCAAAAGAGAAATACAACCTGATCGTATCTAACCCACCTTACGTGGACGAAGAAGATATGAACAGCCTGCCAGATGAGTTTACTCACGAGCCAGAACTTGGCCTAGCAGCGGGTACTGACGGTCTGAAATTGGTTCGTCGCATCTTAGCTAACGCACCAGACTACCTAACTGACGACGGTATTCTGATCTGTGAAGTGGGCAACTCAATGGTTCACATGATGGATCAGTACCCAGAGATTCCATTCACTTGGATTGAATTCTCTAACGGTGGTCATGGCGTATTCATGATCACTCGTGAGCAGCTTGTTGCTTGCGCGGATGAGTTCTCTATCTACAAAGACTAGGTTACTGTTCGTTTTTAGCTTACGGATTTAGCTTAGAGATTAAGCTGGAAACTTAAGGTTAGAACCTGATAAGACGTTCTATTTGAAACGTTTGAATTTAAACGCCATGCAGTGATGCATGGCGTTTTTTATTGCCGAAATTTAAGGGATAAGTAATCAGATCAGAGTGAACGTGCTCAATATTTAGTTGCTTAATATGAATGGTTATTACATATTGGTGTTCAATATTTAGTCGTTTTAGTGAGTTAAGGAGAATTCGCGATGAGCTTTGATACATGGATTTATTATTTATTAGCGGTGTTGATCTTAACGGCATCACCAGGGCCAAGTTCTTTATTGTGCATGACCAAAGGTGTGCAATCGGGTTTTAAATTATCAATATTTACTGCGCTGGGCAGCTTAACGGCGATCACCGGAATCTTAACGTTATCGTTCACCGGTTTAGGGGTGATTATTGCTTCATCAGAAGTGGTGTTTAATATCATTAAGTGGACGGGTGCTGCTTACCTTATTTATCTCGGTTGGAAGTCTTTACGTTCTAACCAGCAAGATTACGACAAGCTATCGAATCAACAAACAGGCTCTCAACCTGTTAAAGAAAGCGCTGCGCAGCATTATGTCAGTGGTTTTATTGTTGGGGCGAGTAACCCAAAAGCTATCCTGTTTTTTACCGCACTTTTCCCACAGTTTATTGACCCATCGATAGCGCTATTTCCTCAATTTGTGGTGTTCGCTTTGACCTTCGTTGTGATGGAATTATCTTGGTTACTGGTTTATGCCTACCTAGGTGCGAAATCATCAAATTGGTTGTTTGCTAAAGGTAGAGCCAAGGTTTTTAATCGTGTGACTGGTGGTGTCTTTATCGGTGCTGGGGCGCTGCTTTCTACGACAAGCAGAGCGTAATTTTTAATTTATCAAAGGCCTGAATAGTTACAGAAAATTATTCAGGCTGTCATAAAAGGTTAATATTAATGTGCTTGCTGATATCGGCATAAAGTCGATATATTGGTGTTACACCATCACATTCTCAGGAGAGATATATGCAGCATCAAGAAATGATTCAACACAGTAATTTTGGCGTAATCAGTCGTACTTGGATTTTCTCTACCCTTTCTCTTCTGGGTATTCTCGCGCTAATGTAGTCAGCTTCATGTCTCTATATTTTCAGTTTTATTATGAACACACTTGTTAAAAAGTCTTCAAAGTTAGAACTCTTGTTCTCTTAAATGTGGCTCTTCTCATCAGGCTAGCCACTTAACCTTTTCTTAGTTGTACCTTCCTCTCAGTAACCTTTTTCTCTGAAGAATCTCTATTCTCTGAATAACCTATTGGCCTGATTAACCCCTTTATCTCAATAGACTCACTGCATAACCTGATCTGAAGTTGTTATCAAACTGTGATAATCTTAAGTTATCTTTTATCTACAGTGTATCTCTCATGTCTGTCTGGGATTCTATTTCATTTAACAATCGATTTACGGCATTACCTCGATTGTTCTATACCCCAATTCAACCTACACCTTTAAATAATGTCCAATGGCTTGCATGGAATCAAAACCTTGCGAGTGAACTTGGCTTTCCGTCATTTGAGGACGTCTCTGATGAGTTGCTTGAAACGCTATCGGGCAACGTTGAACCTGAGCAATTCTCACCAGTCGCAATGAAATACGCAGGCCACCAGTTTGGCTCTTATAACCCTGATTTAGGTGATGGAAGAGGGCTGTTATTAGCTCAAGTTGTCGCTAAAAATGGCGAAACGTTCGATTTACACCTTAAAGGTGCAGGTAAAACCCCCTATTCACGTATGGGCGATGGCCGTGCGGTTATTCGATCAACCGTTCGTGAGTACTTATGTAGCGAAGCGATGGCGGGTCTCAATATCCCAACCACACGTGCGTTGGCGATGATGACCAGCGACACGCCGGTTTATCGTGAGAAGCAAGAGTGGGGCGCATTATTGGTGCGTGCTGCTGAGTCACACATCCGTTTCGGTCACTTTGAACATCTGTTTTATACCAATCAGTTGGCCGAGCATAAATTGCTGGCCGACAAAGTCATCGAATGGCACTTCCCAGAATGCCTCGATGAAGAG
Source organism: Vibrio sp. 10N.261.46.E11 (assembly GCF_041472735.1). Classification (NCBI taxonomy): domain Bacteria; kingdom Pseudomonadati; phylum Pseudomonadota; class Gammaproteobacteria; order Vibrionales; family Vibrionaceae; genus Vibrio; species Vibrio sp. 10N.261.46.E11. Next base: position 15,259 of record NZ_JBFRQW010000068.1, on the reverse strand, counting down.
AAACCCTACGCTGCTATGTTTAATCAGATTGTTGATCGCACTGCGGAAATGGTCGCGCTGTGGCAAGCGAATGGTTTTGCTCATGGGGTGATGAACACCGATAACATGTCGATCATCGGCCAAACCTTCGATTATGGCCCGTTCGCCTTCCTTGATGAATATGATCCAAGATTGATCTGTAACCATTCGGATTACCAAGGTCGTTACGCGTTCAATCAACAACCTAGAATTGGTATGTGGAATTTATCTGCATTGGCACACTCGTTGTCACCGTTGATAGAGAGGGCTGACTTAGAAGCGGCACTTGAACAATACGAACCACAAATGAATGGTTATTTCAGTCAGATGATGCGTCGTAAGTTGGGGCTGCTTTCGAAACAAGAAGGTGACAGTCGTTTGTTTGAATCTATGTTCGAGCTGATGTCGCAAAACAAAGTCGATTACCCAAGGTTCTTTAGAACGCTGTCGAACCTAGATACCTTGCCTGCGCAGGAAGTGATTGATTTGGTTATCGATCGTGATGCTGCGAAGCTATGGTTGGATAACTATTTGCAACGCTGTGAACTCGAAGAGAGTTCAGTAGCCGAGCGCTGCGAAAAGATGCGACAAGTAAACCCGAAATACATCCTCAGAAACTACCTAGCTCAGCTGGCTATAGATAAAGCTGAGCGCGGTGATAGCAGCGATATTGATGCACTAATGGTGGTGCTGGCAGACCCTTATGCGGAACACCCTGACTACGAACACCTTGCTGCGTTACCACCAGAGTGGGGCAAAGCGATGGAGATAAGCTGCTCGTCGTAAATCGATTCGCTTAATCAAACGAGTAGATGGAGGTCACTTAGTTGTGATCTCTGTCTGTTTGTTCTTCTAATTTTACAAACATATCAATAATCAAACACTCGACCTACCTATACACTATGTGAATGAGTTGTAAATTTAATAGGTTTGGGCGATGCCAACAAATACTCGAATTCTCGTGGTGGATGATGATCAAGAAATCTGCGAGCTGCTGGAAGAGTACCTCACAAAATCGGGTTTCGATGTTTCTTCGGTGGGAGATGGTGTTGAACTCGAAACTCATCTGCAAAACAATGGTTATCCAGACCTGATTCTGCTTGATGTGATGCTCCCCGGTGACGACGGTTTTACCTTGTGTCAGCGAGTCCGAAAACAATCCAATGTGCCTATCATTATGCTGACAGCGGTATCGGATGAAACCGATCAGATTATCGGCTTAGAAATTGGTGCCGATGATTATATTGCCAAGCCATTTAGTCCACGTCAGTTAATGGCGCGTATCAAAGCGTTATTGCGCCGCGTTCAAGTGGTGGATGACAAGCCGAGTGATGCACTGCCAAAGCAGATTATTTTTGGTGATTGGACGCTTGATACGCTTGCACACCGAATTTCCCACAATGAACACTCAGAAGAGATGGACTTGTCGGGCAGTGACTTTTCTCTGTTGATGCTGTTCTTAACTCGTCCTAACGAAGTTCTCGACCGTGACACCATCTCTTTCGCTACCAGAGGCCGCGAAGCGTTGCCTTTTGAACGAGGCATTGATGTGCAGCTTAGTCGTCTGAGAAGCCGATTGGGCGACAGCGGCAAATACCCTCACTACATCAAAACCATGCGTGGCAATGGCTATATTCTCGCTGTGCCTGTTCAGTATGAGCACTGAGCATGATCTAATGTTTATCAAGTAATGCTAATGAAGTATTTCGTATGAAATGGTTAAGTCGATTAAAACCAAATTCCTTGGTCGCAAGAACCTTGTTGTTGACTCTGTTAGCGGTGGTGATTGCTCAAGGTATCGCAACCTCTATTTGGTATAGCGAATCTAAACATAAAGAACTGGAAGGGATTCGCTCGGCCTCATCTAGCATGGCGAACATGTTTGCTTCAACGGTGACTTTCTTTCAGTCTTTACCCGTCAAATATCGCCACATCGTGTTAGACCAAATTCGAAATATGGGTGGCACGCGATTTTTTGTCTCTTTCAATAAAGAGGCTTTGATTGTTGAATCGATCCCCGATACTCGCTTAAAAACCGCCTCGATTGAAGCGATAGAAAGTGTTTTGAGTAGCAAGCTCAATAAAGTGGAATCAGTCCGTGTTGATTTCTCTCGCCCTGAACATCTCCGTTTACTTAAAAATGACATATATTTAAGCGATCTCCCGCGATCGTGGGCACATCATACTTTAACGTTAGAACCTCTTAATCCACCTATTTTGGTCGTTCAGATAGAGCTAGCCAGTCACGAATGGGTGTATATTGCCGCATTGTTACCAGCTCCCTATGTAAAACTTGATGACACCATTCTTGGTCGTGAACAGGTGATCTTCTTGCTCTCTTCAACGCTGATTCTATTGGTGTTGACCTACTTAATGATTCGCCGCCAAGTTCGCCCGCTTAAAAAGCTAGCAAGGGCAGCCAACGAAATGAGCATGGATATTCAGCAGCCTCCACTTAACGAAGAAGGTGCGACAGAACTGGTTACCGCAACCCGAGCATTCAACCGCATGCAGCAGCGGATTCGCCGTTATGTTGCCGACCGTGAGCACCTTTTCTCTGCTATTTCTCATGATTTAAAGACACCAATAACACGTCTTAGATTGCGGGCTGAATTGTTGGAGAGTGAAGTAAAGAAAGACAAATTCAATAAAGACTTGGATGAGCTGGAGATGATGGTCAAAGGTGCATTACAAGCGGTAAGAGATACTGACCTTCACGAAAACAACGCTATTATCGACCTCAATGAGATGATGCTCTCTGTGATTGAATTGCACAACCAACATCAGACCTTGGTTGAGTTTGAGCCCACTGTGGTTGAACCGCTAGTCGCCAAACCATTAGCTATTAAACGTGTGCTAACCAACCTTATCGACAACGCTGTGAAATATGGAACATCAGCTGAGGTTGGTATCAACAGTGATTCGGTGTGGGTTATCGTGACGATTCAAGACCACGGGAAAGGTATCCCTGAAGACAAGTTAGAGTTGGTGTTTGAACCTTACTTTAGGCTTGCCACCGACGACCAAGGACACGGTTTAGGACTCGGGATCTGCCGAAATATCCTGCACGGACACGGCGGAGATCTCATTATTCGTAACTCCCCTCAAGGCGGCTTAGAAGCCAAAGTCTATATCCCTAGAGGCCTAGAAGTGTAATGTAACAATTGTGTTACATTGGGCTTACCTTTTGTTTCAATCTTACAAATCAGAATAAGTAGACTCTGTATTGAACCGGACGTCGAGTCCGCTAAACATGGAAGATAATAATGAAAATCAATAAAACCCTACTTACTCTATCTCTTCTTGCTGCCTCAACATTTTCTCAAGCTGGTGAAGTAGAAGTGCTTCACTGGTGGACTGCTGGTGGCGAAGCAAAATCCGCTGCGGTACTGAAAGAGATGATTGAAGAACAAGGCCATACATGGAAAGACTTTGCAGTGGCTGGTGGCGGCGGTGAAAGTGCGATGACCGTTTTGAAAACGCGAGCAGTATCAGGCAACCCACCATCTGCAGCGCAGATCAAAGGTCATGATATTCAAGAGTGGGGTGGTTTAGGTTTTCTTACGTCTCTCGATGCAACAGCAAAACAAGAACAGTGGGATGAGTTACTGCCAGAGGTTGTGACCAAAGTGATGAAGTGGGACGGAGAATATGTGGCGGTTCCTGTCAACGTTCACCGTGTTAACTGGCTTTGGGCGAATCCTGTTGTTTTAGAAAAATCAGGTGTTACCGTTCCAACCACATTAGATGAGTTCTTTGTGGCGGCAGACAAGATCAAAGCGGCTGGCTTCATTCCACTGGCTCACGGTGGCCAACCTTGGCAAGACGCGACAGTCTTCGAAGCGGTGGCGCTTGATGTACTAGGCAGTGAAGACTACAACAAAGCATTCGTTGATCTTGATATGGACGTTTTATCTGGCGACAAAATGGTGGAAGTATTCACCAAGTTTAAAAAGATGCGTGACTACATCGACAGCAACTCGCCGGGTCGTGATTGGAACGTAGCAACTTCAATGGTTATCAATGGTGAAGCTGCGATGCAGATCATGGGCGACTGGGCGAAAGGTGAGTTTACTGCAGCAGGTAAAGTACCGGGTAAAGACTACATCTGTGCACCAGCTCCGGGTACTGATGGCCAATTCACTTTCAACATCGATAGCTTTGCGTTCTTTGAACTAAGTGACAAAGAGAACCAAAAAGCGCAACAAGACCTAGCAAAAACCATTCTTACTAAAGATTTCCAAGAAGTCTTTAACCTAAACAAAGGTTCTATCCCTGTACGTCTCGATATGGATATGTCTAAGTTCGACCAATGTGCGTTGGACTCTATGGCAACCTTCAAAGCGAGTGCGGAATCTGGCGATCTTGTTCCGAGTATGGCTCACGGCCTAGCGACGACAAGTTACGCGCAAGGCGCGATTTACGACGTGGTAACCAACTTCTTCAATGAGAAAGATGCCGATCCAAAAGAAGCGGCAGCTAAGTTAGCGAAAGCAGTGAAAGCGGCTATCTAATCTAACTTGGTCTAACACCAAACCCCCAGGGTGGGTAGGCTCGTAGGGAGCCTATCTACTCTTCACTCCCAATTCTGATATGCGTGATGCTGATGTGGTGCCGAAAGGTAAGCCATTGGCTCGATTGTGCAACAAGGATAAGTTATGGAGCATGTTTTGACTGAGTCGACTCCAAAGCCCACAAGGAGCCAGCCTGCACCGAAACCGAGTTTTGCTGACAGGTTGCAACATTGGCTACCTAAGATTGTGCTAGCGCCGACCGCGTTAGTGACCGTGGTGTGTATCTACGGCTACATTTTTTGGACGGCAGCGTTGTCGTTCACTAACTCTCGATTTCTACCGAGCTTCAACTTCGTTGGTTTAACCCAATATGAAAAGCTGATGGACAACGATCGCTGGATAACCTCAATCACCAACCTCGGTGTGTTTGGTTTTCTGTTCATGGCGATTGCTATCTTGTTAGGTGTGGGTTTGGCGGTATTGCTTGACCAGAACATTCGCCAAGAAGGCGCGATTCGTACCATCTATTTATACCCAATGGCATTGTCATTCATCGTGACAGGTACGGCGTGGAAGTGGATCCTCAATCCAGGTCTTGGCATTGAAAAGTTGATGCAAGACTGGGGATTTACTGACTTCAAATTTGATTGGCTAGTCGACTCCGAAATGTCGGTATATACCTTGGTTATCGCAGCACTTTGGCAATCATCGGGCTTCGTGATGGCGATGTTCTTAGCGGGTTTGCGTGGTATCGATTCTTCGATCATTAAAGCTGCGCAAATCGATGGGGCAAGCTTACCCACTATCTATCTCAAAATCATTCTGCCTTGCTTGCGCCCTGTGGTTTTCAGTGCGGTGATCATCACGTCACACATTGCGATTAAGAGTTTCGACCTTGTGACCGCAATGACAGCAGGTGGCCCGGGTTATTCATCGGATCTTCCAGCGCTATTTATGTACGCACACTCATTCACTCGTGGGCAAATCGGCCTTGGTGCTGCGAGTGCCATGATGATGCTTGCTGGTATTTTAGCGATTCTCGTGCCTTATCTTTACTCTGAACTTAGGGAGAAAAAGTCATGATGAATAACATCAATTTTGCTCGAATGTTTATCTATTCGGCGCTGCTTTTCTTCTGCTTGGTATACCTAATGCCGCTGTTCGTGATGGTACTGACATCATTTAAAACTCTGCCTGATATTAAGGCGGGAAACTTGATGAGTTTACCAAAAGAGTGGGTATTCGATGCTTGGTATAAAGCGTGGGACACCGCGTGTACGGGCGTAAAATGTGAAGGCATTAAAGGGTACTTCTGGAACTCTTTCCAAATGGTTATTCCTGCGGTTGCGATTTCAACATTGCTCGGTGCATTCAATGGCTACGTGGTAACCAAGTGGCAGTTCAGAGGTTCAAATTTGTTCTTTAGCTTGCTGTTGTTTGGTTGCTTTATTCCATTCCAAGTGGTGCTGCTGCCAATGGCGACCATGCTTGGCAAGATGGGCTTGGCTAACACCACCATCGGCTTGGTGATTGTGCATGTTATCTACGGCATGGCGTTTACGACTCTGTTTTTCCGTAACTTTTACATCTCGATTCCTGATGAATTGATCAAAGCGGCAAAACTGGATGGTGCAGGCTTCTTTACTATCTTCTTCAAGATCTTATTGCCGATCTCAACGCCAATCATCATGGTGACGGTGATCTGGCAGTTCACCGCAATCTGGAATGATTTCTTGTTCGGGGTGGTCTATTCGGGCTCAGAAACTCAGCCGATCACCGTGGCATTAAACAACTTGGTCAACACCAGTACTGGCGTAAAAGAATACAACGTCGACATGGCTGCCGCGATCATCGCCGCACTGCCAACGCTGTTGGTGTATGTCTTTGCAGGAAAATATTTTGTTCGTGGCCTAACGGCAGGATCAGTAAAAGGATAATTACCCATGGCAACATTAGATTTAAAACAGATCCGTAAAACCTATCGCAACGCGGACAACGAAACGTTAAAGGGCATCGACATCAGTATCGATTCGGGGGAATTTTTGATACTTGTCGGCCCTTCGGGGTGTGGAAAATCCACCCTAATGAACACCATCGCTGGGTTAGAGAATATTAGCTCGGGTGAGATTGTGATTGATGGTGTAGACGTAGCGCAGGTTGAACCTAAAGACCGAGACATTGCGATGGTATTCCAGTCGTACGCCTTGTATCCAAACATGACGGTGCGTGGCAATATCGCTTTCGGTTTGAAGATTCGTAAGATGCCGCAGCACGAGATCGATGCTGAAGTCAATCGAGTGGCAGAAATGCTGCAAATTGAACAATTGCTGGATCGCAAACCGTCGCAGCTTTCTGGTGGCCAGCGTCAACGTGTCGCGATGGGACGTGCTCTAGCTCGTCGTCCTAAGCTGTATCTGTTTGATGAGCCGCTTTCTAACTTGGATGCCAAGCTGCGTGTTGAAATGCGCCATCAGATTAAACGTCTGCACCAGAAGCTGAATACCACGATTGTTTATGTAACCCATGATCAGATCGAAGCTATGACGCTCGCTGATAGGATCGCGGTGATGAAAGATGGTGAGCTGCAACAACTAGGAACGCCAAAAGAGATCTACACTCGTCCGAATAATATGTTTGTTGCTGGCTTTATGGGGTCACCATCGATGAACTTCATCAAGACAATGGTGGATCTAGATGTCGAACAGAACCCAATCATTAAGGTGATAGGGACTGAAAACCAAGAGCACCATATTCGCTTACCACAATCGATGCGCGAGCAAGATGGCAAAGAGGTAGTGATCGGATTAAGGCCAGAACATATTACCGATCAAGCAGGGGATGATGTTTCCGCGTCTACCTTGCTTGATCTGAAATTAGAGGTTTTGGAACCCACAGGGCCAGATACTATCGCGATGGTGAAAGTGAACGATCAAGAGGTGGCTTGTCGTTTGTCTCCTGAGTTTGAAGTGACCGTTGGACAAATGGCGCCATTGCATTTTGATTTATCGAAAGCAGTATTCTTTGACGCGCAAACAGAAGCGAGAATTGATTTCTAGTTTTTGAGACAGTAGCCCAATGAGAGGCTAAGCTTAAGCAAAGGCAGTATCACTAATTACTAATAAGTAACGTGATGCTGTCTTTTTTGTTGTTTTAGCCTGTTTTATTTCCTCACGAAAACAGAGGGATAAACGAGATAAATGGATTAACTGCAATAATATCGCCAAATAGCCTCTGTTAGCTCTATAAAGCTGGCCGAGAACAGCGTAGGATCGCGCTACTTTAGACCAAATACTAGGTTGCACTTTGGTGCATAAACAGAAGAATACATGAAACTAACAGCAAAACCCTCAGCTAGTAACGCTTTACTTATTTCTATTACGACACCGGACTTCAAAGGTGACGAAGCAAAAGAGTCTCTTGCCGAACTTGCTCGCTTAGTAACAACCCTAGGGTTTAAAGTGGTTGGTACTCAATCGCAGCACCACAGTTCAGCTCAACGACAAAACGTGTTGGGTGCTGGTAAGCTTGCGGAAATTGCTCATCTAACCGGTTACCAAGGTTCGATTGAAGAAGCAGAAGATGAAGACTTCCTTGATGAATCGGGCCTGTTCGATTCAGAAATCGACGAGCTAGATTTTGATGATCTTCCAACGGGCAATTTCCAATACGGTGCCGCTGATGTTGTGGTCTTTGACTGTGATTTAAGCCCATCTCAACTGCGCACTGTCGAGGCGAGTTTGGGGGTGGAAGTATTTGACCGTACTGGCATCATCATCGAAATCTTCAGCCGCCACGCTCGTACTCGTACTGCTCGTCTGCAAGTTGATATCGCTCGTCTAAACTACTTAGTGCCGCGACTTCGTGAAACGGCTGAGGGTGATAAAGAGCGTCAAATGGGTCAGGGCGCTGGTGAAACTTCACTAGAGCTAGACCGTCGTAACGTACGTGACCAAATTGCTGCGCTTAAGCGTGAGCTAGTAAGCGTACAAGATGAAATGAAGACCCGACGCACAAGGCGCGCGGAGCTTTTCACTGTTGCTTTAGTTGGCTACACCAATGCCGGTAAATCTTCGATGATGCGTGCAATGACCGCAACTGAAGTGGTGGGTGAAGATAAACTGTTCGCAACGCTAGATACGACGGTTCGTGCGCTTCAGCCGATTACTCAGCCGCGTATCTTGGTTTCAGATACCGTTGGTTTCATCAAGAAACTGCCACACGATCTGGTTGCTTCATTCCACTCAACGCTAGCAGAAGCGCACGATGCTTCATTGTTGCTTTATGTGGTTGATGCTTCAGACGTTTCATTCCGAGCTCAGCTTGATGTGGTACACGATGTATTAGCACAAGTTGGCGTTGAAGGTAGCGAAAAACTATTAGTGCTGAATAAGTGCGATAGACTGAGTGAAGAAGATCAGTTAGCGCTGATTGAAGAATTTCCAGATGCGATGCTGACGTCAACTCGTGATCCGTTAGATATCACTAAACTGCACAAATACATCGTTGGTGTTGCAGAAGAAGGCATGATCGAAGAAGAGATCACGATTCCTTATTCTGGCCAAGGCATCATCGGAGAGATTCGCTCAAACATGAGTGTGGTTAAAGAAGAGTACGATTACGAGTGCATTAAGTTGACTGTTCGCTCTAGTGAAATTGACTTAGCTCGACTGAAAAAGCGTATGCAGAATTCTTAATCTTTTATAGCGTTTAGACACAAGTTAAAATACCAAAAAAGAGAGCCTAGGCTCTCTTTTTTATTGAATCGTGATAAGCGCCGCTCGAGCTCTGCTTAGCGGTCTTCTTCTGGAAGTTTGACGTTCAGCTCTAATACTGAGATGTCGTCATCTTTGTGTTCGAAAGTCAGATCAACCATTGATGGATCGACGTCAACGTACTTCGCAATACACTTCAATATGTCTTCTTTTAGTTGCGGCAGATAAGACGGCGCTGGGTCGTCATGGCTGCGTCGCTCGGCAACAATGATCTGCAAACGCTCTTTAGCTAGGTTTGCGGTTGTCTTTTTTTGTGGTCTAAAAAACTCTAGTAATGACATTGCGAATTAGCCCCCGAACAGTCTTTTGAAGATGCCTTTCTTCTGTTCCGTTAAGAAACGGAAGTCCACTTGGCTACCCAGTAGTCGTTCTACAGTATCATTGTAAGCCATACCTGCATCGGTTGCTTCGTCAAAAATAACTGGAACACCCTTGTTCGACGCGTTCAGTACGGCTTGGCTCTCTGGAATCACGCCCAGTAGAGAGATGTGTAGGATCTCTTCAACATCTTCAACACTTAGCATCTCACCTTGAGTTACACGTGCTGGGTTGTAACGAGTCAGTAGAAGGTGCGTTTTCACTGGTTCTAAGCCATCTTCTGAACGACGAGACTTAGAGTCAAGAATACCTAGAATACGGTCTGAATCGCGTACAGAAGAAACTTCTGGGTTAGTCGTTACAATCGCTTCATCAGCGAAATACAACGCCATTAGAGCGCCTTGCTCTATGCCCGCAGGAGAATCACAGATGATGAAATCAAAACCCATTTCATCTAGTTCATCAAATACACGACGAACACCATCTTTTGTTAGTGCATCTTTATCACGAGTTTGAGAAGCCGGAAGAATGAATAGATTCTCTGTGCGCTTGTCTTTGATCATCGCTTGGTTCAGCGTCGCTTCACCATTGATAACGTTAACGAAGTCGTACACAACACGACGCTCACAACCCATGATTAAATCTAGGTTACGCAGACCGATATCAAAGTCGATAACTGCGGTTTTCTTCCCTTTTAAAGCTAAGCCAGAGGCAATAGCTGCACTGGAGGTCGTTTTGCCTACCCCGCCTTTACCTGACGTTACAACGATAATGCGTGCCATTTTGTTTTCCTTTTTATTTCTCTTATATTGCGAGGACATCAACGTGTAATACATCGTTTGCCATACTGAACATGGTTTTCTTCTGCCAGTACTCGCTTTCAATTTGATCGCTGAGCCAGTAATTTCCAGCAATGGAAACCAGCTCGGCTTGTAAATCATTACAAATTATTTTTGCTTCAGTTTGACCACTCGCGCCTGCAATCGCACGACCGCGTAAAGTACCATGGATATGGATGCTGCCATCGGCTATGACTTCTGCGCCAGCACTCACATGGCTGAGGATCAATAGATCGCCATCTTTTGCATACACTTGCTGACCAGAACGAATAGGCGTTCTCACCACTTTTATCGGAGCCATCTTCGCTGGAGCTTGAGAAGGTGATTTACTGGCTGTCATCACTGCAAAACCAGCTTCTTTCGCTAGGTTCTGCATACGTTTATCCGAACAACCAGCCACACCTACTGGGATCATGCCCGCTTGAGATATACCCTCTTTCAGTTGCACAAAATCGATATCACCCGCGACTTTGCTAATATTGATAACAACAGGCGCAGCAGCGAAAAAAGTGGGAGCTTGGTTTACTTTTTCTTGAAGAAAAGACACCGCATTTTCGACTTGATCATCGGATAAGTGCAAAACAGATAGCGTAAAACTGCTACCTTTTAGATCTGGATTACTAGACATCGAAAACTACAGGACCTCAATAGCGGATTGGTACAATTTCTTTATCAATAAAATAAAGGGCGTTGCCTGAAACTTGGTTTATCATGTTATATTCCCAAACCAAGCACAGCAAGTAATCTTGTTGTCAAATGAACGTTTTGTTCCCAATATTTCCCTTAACATAAACTATTGATCTCGTAAGTGAGAGTTTTGTAGTCATAAACAATAAAAAGGTTTGTCATGCTGTGTTCTATATATAAAAGTTCAAAGAAAGAAGGAACATACCTATATATCCCTAAGAAGGACGATTTTTCACAAGTACCTGACGCATTGATGCAAATGTTTGGTAAACCTAGTTTTGTAATGGTAATTAAAATGGATGGCCGTAAACTGGCGCAAGTGAACATCGATAAAGTGAGAGAATCACTGAACACCGATGGTTTCTTTTTGCAGGTCCCGCCACCACCGGTTAATGAACTTGAACTTCATAAAGAGCGTAAAGCTCAGCAAAATGTTCAAGACGAAGAGTGATAGCTACCTTAATTCAGGGAGGAGTGATCGTTGAGAAAATTTTCGAAAACCATATTGGCTGTGTCGGCCTTACTCTTGAGTAATAGTCTGACTATTGGTTCAGTTCAGGCTGAAGAGCTGAGCTTTGAACAATATGTAGAGAAACTAAAACAACAAGGCCGTGCAGAAGGCATTTCTGAAGCGATCATTGATCAGGCCTTTGATGGTGTGACGTTTAAGCCAAGAGCGGTGAAAGCCGATAAGAATCAACCTGAGAAAAAACTGACTCTGGATGAATACATTCCACGCGCGGTTCCAGATTGGAAAGTGAAGCAGGCGAGATCGCTTTATAAGAAGCATTATTCAGCGTTGAAGCGCATTGGTGATGAATATGGTGTTCAACCAAGATTCATTGTCGCGCTATGGGGTGTTGAGAGTAACTTTGGTAAGTTCACGGGTAACTACAGTGTTATTGATGCTCTCACGACTATGGCCTATGAAGGACGTAGAGAAGCCTTCTTCCGTAGCGAAGCGATGGCGGCGTTGAAGATTCTTGATCAAGGCCATATTGCACCACAAGAGATGAAAGGCTCTTGGGCTGGTGCGATGGGACAACCTCAGTTTATGCCAAGCTCATTCTTAGCTTATGCCGCTGACGGTAACGGCGATGGCAAGAAAGATATTTGGGGTACTGAAGAAGATGTATTTGCTTCAGCGGCGAATTATCTCAGCCAATCGGGTTGGGATGACAAATATACTTGGGGCCGTCAAGTTCACGTACCGTCGACTGTGTCTATTGAAATGCAAGGCCGAGGCGAAGACAAAGCGAAATACTTAAAAGAGTGGTCTGAACTCGGTATTAAGCGCTTTGACGATCGCCCACTACCAACGCTTGATGAAGATATTAAAGCTTGGCTAATTATGCCAGACGATGAAACTGGCCGTTCTTACCTCATTTACAACAACTACAATGTGTTAATGAAGTGGAATCGTTCTTACTACTTTGCTTTGGCAGTTAGCCACTTAGCAGACAGAATTAAGTTTGATTAATCGACCTAATTTGATTAACAGATTTAGGTCGCTTTGAATAGCATTTGGTCTACCATAGGCAGAACGAACTAAAGGACTCTTCGGAGTCCTTTTTCTTTTATATTTCAGAGATTTTTAAAGGTGGCCTTGTGCTAACAGATAGAGCCGCACAGATGGTGATATTCCATGCGTTAATCAAGCATGAAGGCTTTACCAGTGCAGCAAAAAGTTTGAATGTGTCGGTGTCTCACATCAGTAAGCAAGTTGCTTTGCTCGAGGATTCGATAGGTATCAAGCTGGTGCAAAGAACCACACGTAGCCTTACGCTCACTGAAGCCGGAGAGGTGTTCTATCAGCACTGCGAGCAACTGTTTAACACAGTCAAAGCGGCTCAACTGGATATGGACAGCCAGCGTGATGATATCTCAGGAATCCTGCGCGTAGGCTTGTCTCAGTCATTTGGCACACTGCACATTATTCCTGCGATCGATCAGCTGAGACAACTATACCCTCAGTTGAGAATCGAGGTACACCTGTTCGATTACAAAGTAGATATGATTGAAGAGCGTTTGGATCTCTGGATCACCAACAATGAAGATTTGCCTGAAGGTTATATTGCGCAGCGCTTAGCCGATAGCCAATTTGTGGTAGCGGCATCACCGGATTATCTGATTAAAGCTGGTACTCCTCATGTGCCATCTGATCTGATTGATCATAACTGCCTTATCTACCGTAGCCGTGAACGGGACTACACATCGTGGGCATTTGATAATGGGCAAGAGAACCTCAGTGTCAAAGTGGCCGGTGATTACTCGGTGGATTTAGCCGAGGCGGTACGAGACGCTGCAGTATCAGGGTGGGGCGTTGCTTACTTGGCGACTTATTTAGTGAAAGAAGAGTTCAGAACGGGCAAGCTCATCCAAGTATTACCAGAGTGGAGAGCGAGCCAGTTGATGCCATTCTATGCCGTTTACCCAAGCCGAAAGAATATGCCGAAGAAGCTTTCAGCGGTGATTGAGTTCATTAAAGATCATATCGGGTCACCGACGTATTGGGACAAAAACCTCAAAACTTGCGTTGAACTGCACCGTTAATTGTTTCCTAATTCATAAATATAATTTCCACATGGAAAAAGTATGCTTTTTGAACAAGTTAATCCATTAAAATTCAATGCTTTAATCTAACCTTGGGCAAGTCGCTGATAATCCCAACATCACATTAACAACCGCACCTTGCCGCAAACGATTTCCTCTATACAATGCGTCGCTTTTCCTACCTACAACTTTTAGGTTGACGCATATGGCTTCCCTACTTGGAATTATCACTATTTTAGTAGCCGCTTGGTTACTATCTACGGACAGAAAAAATATCCCGCTAAGAACGGTTTCTTTAGCTTTCTTACTGCAAATCTCATTCGCGCTATTGGTGCTTTATGTGCCAATGGGCAAAGAAGCACTGAATGCAGCCACGGGTGCGGTGTCTAGCTTGATCAACTACGGTCAAGAGGGGATTAACTTCCTATTTGGTGGCCTAACGAATAACGGATTTGTTTTCGCTATTAACGTTCTCGGCATCATTATCTTTTTCTCGGCATTGATTTCAGGTTTGTATCACATCGGCTTTATGCCAAAGGTGATCAACATAATCGGTGGTGCTTTACAGAAGTTCCTAGGCACAGGTCGTGCGGAGTCACTGTCTGCAACGGCAAACATTTTTGTTGGCATGATCGAAGCGCCATTGGTGGTTAAGCCGTACTTAAAACATATGACGGATTCACAACTGTTTGCCGTAATGGTCTGTGGTTTGGCTTCTGTGGCTGGTGGTACGCTAGTGGGCTATGCATCGCTTGGTGTTGACCTAAACTACCTGATCGCAGCGGCATTTATGTCGGCACCTGCAGGCCTGTTAATGGCTAAAATTTTGGTTCCAGGTAGCCCAGATGATGTTCAAGAAAATATTGAGTCTGGTGTAGAAATTCCACGAGCAACAAACGTAGTTGAGGCAATGGCAGATGGGGCTATGTCTGGACTTCGTATTGCCGTTGCGGTGGGTGCGACACTTCTGGCCTTTATCAGCGTGATTGCTATGCTGAATGGCTTGTTAGGTATTGTTGGTGGTTGGTTTGGCGTAAACCTAAGCTTCGAACTTATCCTAGGTTATGTGTTCGCACCCGTTGCATGGCTGATCGGTGTACCGTGGTCTGAGGCTGTTGTTGCAGGTTCACTGATCGGTAATAAGATTGTTGTGAACGAATTTGTGGCTTTCATCCAGTTAATGGACGTAAAAGATGCCCTAAGTGAGCACTCACAAGCGATCGTGACGTTCGCTCTCTGTGGCTTTGCTAACATCTCTACCATGGCGATTCTGATTGGCGGTTTGGGCAGCTTAGTTCCAGAGCGTCGCTCTTTCATCTCACAATACGGCTTCAAAGCAATTTGTGCCGGTGTGTTTGCTAACTTAATGAGTGCAGCCATTGCTGGTGTGGTACTTTCTCTGTAAGTAGTGCTTGGTGTTATAAGCAATAGCGAACTCAATCACAGCAATATTCGGTTAGCGTGATAATCGCCATTCGACAAATTGTTAGTTGTTCAGTATCAAAAAAGCCGCAACGTTCATCACGTTGCGGCTTTTATTTGGTTCATCGCGGATTAG
>NZ_JBFRQW010000067.1:0-260 GCF_041472735.1 Vibrio sp. 10N.261.46.E11 | reverse complement strand
AGAGAAATCGGAAGTGCTGAAAGAGAAGCCGTGTTGTCCGAGCTGTCATAGCAACAGCATGGTACTCGTGTGCATCAATATTAGACCTAGGATAGTCGTTTTAGAGCGCCGACTGACCTAGTTGTCTGATTATAATGAATAAAATTATCGTTGTGTTATGGCGAGAGAGGGGCATTGTTCGCTTTTAAATAGATTATGCAACGGGTATAGTTGCTGCAGATAAATTGTCGGCTAGAAGTGGAAAATGAACCACTGACGGG
>NZ_JBFRQW010000066.1:0-2646 GCF_041472735.1 Vibrio sp. 10N.261.46.E11 | reverse complement strand
GTTTTTCACGATGTAGTCATATATATCGCTCCCGACAAGGCGCCCGCCTGAAGGGGACTCTGCTTCTTTCTTAATGAATGCACTGAGTTGTTTTCGTTGTTCTGCATTGAGATATACCGGTCTGCCTGTGCGAGGTTTTTCTTGAAGCCCTTCCAATCCTTCTTCAAGAAATGCTTGAACCCATTTGTTTACACTGGTTCGACTGACTTTAAGGTATTTGGCAATTTGAGTACGCGAATGACCTTCTTTGAAGTGGGCAAGTGCTAGCAAGCGAACCTTCATTTGAATGGTTTTTTGTTGGCTTGCTAGCTTTTTAAAATCAGTATTATTAAGGCTATCCATAGCGATTTTCTGTAAGAGTTCGACGGCCTCAATTAGATCATATTTTTACTTTAATTGGTATAACTTGCACAAAAGACTTTCCTGTAGCCTACGTGTTACCCAAACCCAAACCCAAACCCTACGATTAGGGTGACATCATTTCTGACTCCATTTGTGAGTTGGCACTAGCATGACTTCAAACGCGGCTGAGTGCTCAAACACTCGAGCTATACGACGTTGTAAGTTAGGTTCATGAGACTGTTCTAATCAGCATGTCCATTTCAATACCTGAGGCTCTATAAGCCTTACAACTCATCCTACGTGCCCTGCGTTTGTGGATGTTTGCTTTATCAAGTTCAAGTATTAGCTAACAGCCCTTCGTCTACGAAACCTGATTTCTGTTCTATCTATGAATCTAGAGGGTAGTTCTGATGTGTAATTAGGAATCCATCATGGATGTTTCTGTTAAGAACACTATAGCCCTTAATGAGTCGACTTAATGCATTAAGCTTAAACCACTATTAATTGTATTGATCACCCAACCGGATTGAGATTCTCTGGTTCTAAGTGTAGGTCCTTAGAGGATGTTTACCGGTCTCTCTTCGACTCTGATGTGTTTGTTGACTCGACATGAATCTGTTGTGTTGACCACTTTGCTCTGAGCATATTGATTTCTTGCTGGTTAGTTCAAGCTATGTTTTGGCTATTGCGACTAATATGAAATTAGAAAGGTCATTACTGTTTACTTGGTAGGAAGAAAATTCCTCAAGCCATCGGTGGATAGTTTTGTGATTATTTTAAGAAATAGATAAAGCCTTAAACCTAGTGGGTCGAACTATGAAATTGAGTTTTAACTTTGAAGATGCGAGCCAGATCTTTGTGGGATCTTTTGCTTTGGCCGTGCCAATTTCTTTTTCTGAAGAGGCTTGGAAGTTAGGGGAGACTTTACCTACCGCCAATCTATTGCTGTTATTTTTACTGTCTGCGGTGTTCTTAGGCTTCTATACGTATGAGAGTGTCTTTCAAAAAGATGTTGTTGCACGGTTGCCGGTGTTTATTTTCAGAATAGTTATTGCTTATGTTATGACGGCCTTGGTCGTTGCTTTGGTACTGACTTGCTTGGACAAATTACCTCTATTGAGCGACCCTGTTGTATCGATCAAAAGAGTGATTGTTATTTCAATGCCAGCCTCTATGGGCGCTATTGTAGTGGATAGTTTTGATAAAGAGTGACTTGTGTATCATTTGGATTGAAGCGCCTTACAGAGCTTTTCTAGCGCTTATTTGATTTGTTATTTAGCTTTCTCATTTCTAGGCTTAGCATTGATTTTTTCAGCCGATCTTCTCAATAATAAAATGAGTAGTAACGTACTATGAGTGACTCTTACGTGAATGTGTCGTTTGTTGTTGGACGATTTTGAAGGGAGTTAAGTGGCGAAGATTTGTAGCTTTGGATGGATATAAAAACGGTTGGTTTTTGAATTGAATATGATATTTGAAATGTAAGGGTAGTTGTATTGAGAAGTTATGATCTTTAGATGCAAAAAAGCCGCATCAATGATGCGGCTTTTTTTAATTGGCTCCCCTTGCAAGACTTGAACTTGCGACATACGGATTAACAGTCCGCCGTTCTACCAACTGAACTAAAGGGGAATTGATTGTTTAGTCTCTAATCAAGAGAATGGTGCCGACTACCGGAATCGAACTGGTGACCTACTGATTACAAGTCAGTTGCTCTACCTACTGAGCTAAGTCGGCATCATGAATCAAAAAGCTTATGCTTGATGATTAACTTGGCTCCCCTTGCAAGACTTGAACTTGCGACATACGGATTAACAGTCCGCCGTTCTACCAACTGAACTAAAGGGGAATTATTCTTAAAGCTTTAAAGAAATGGTGCCGACTACCGGAGTCGAACTGGTGACCTACTGATTACAAGTCAGTTGCTCTACCTACTGAGCTAAGTCGGCACATAATATTTCTTTGTGCTTTACTGTTGTTGTCTAGGACACCAACAAATAAATTGTGGTGCCCGGAGGCGGAATCGAACCACCGACACGAGGATTTTCAATCCTCTGCTCTACCGACTGAGCTATCCGGGCGACGAGGTGTATTAAACGTGTTTTCGCGTTCTGGGTCAACATTAAATTGCAAAAAAAGTATCGTTTGATGTTTTTCTATACTTAGTGGGTTGTTTTTGCTCATTTGGGGTGAAAAACCTAGGTCTAGCATGCCCTAATAGATAGTAAAACTACGGTTAACTACACTGAATGGGCGCCGAAATAAAAAAAGCACGTATGAAAACGTAATGCTTGTAAGTTAAGC
>NZ_JBFRQW010000065.1:0-279 GCF_041472735.1 Vibrio sp. 10N.261.46.E11 | reverse complement strand
TCCTTAAGATCCCCGGCCATATTGGGCTAGAGAGTGTTGATGTCTGGTTTCAAGACGAAGCTAGGTTTGGCCAACAGAACACAACGACACGTCTTTGGGCGACTCGTGGAACGAGGCCTCGCGTGGTAAAACAACAGCAATTTGAATACGCTTATTTGTTTGGTTCGGTATGCCCTGAAAGAGGAATTGGTGAAGCCATAGTGGTTCCTTGGGTTAACAAGGACATAATGACAAATCACTTAGAGCAGATATCTAAGGCTACTGAAAAAGGACGTCATG
>NZ_JBFRQW010000064.1:10483-11081 GCF_041472735.1 Vibrio sp. 10N.261.46.E11 | reverse complement strand
GGCGATGACATTGAAGAGCTAGCGACTTACATTAACGGTCAGCAAGACCTAGTTAAAGCGTCTGTTGATGACGAAGGTAAACTTCAAATCTTCGCTGGCAACAACAAAGTTGATGGAGAAATTGCATTTTCAGGTGCTTTATCAGATGAACTAGGCATGCAAGCAGGCAAGAATCCTGAGGACCCTAAAACTCTAGAGGCTAAGCAAGTTACGGTTGATACTATCGATGTAACGTCTGTTGGTGGTGCTCAAGAATCTGTAGCTGTTATCGATGCGGCACTGAAATATGTAGATAGCCACCGTTCTGAGCTTGGTGCTTTCCAAAACCGTTTCGACCACGCAATTAACAACTTAGATAACATCAACGAAAACGTTAATGCATCTAAGGGCCGTATCAAAGATACCGATTTCGCTAAAGAGACGACTCAGATGACCAAATCTCAAATCCTTTCTCAAGCTTCAAGCTCGATTCTTGCTCAAGCGAAGCAAGCTCCGAACTCGGCACTTAGCCTACTAGGTTAATCGGTTGAAAGGCCACGTTAATGAAAGATGTTAACGTTTGGCTTCCACAAATTAGCTCGTGGTGAGAGATGAGCGC
>NZ_JBFRQW010000064.1:0-10020 GCF_041472735.1 Vibrio sp. 10N.261.46.E11 | reverse complement strand
TCCTTTCTCAAGCTTCAAGCTCGATTCTTGCTCAAGCGAAGCAAGCTCCGAACTCGGCACTTAGCCTACTAGGTTAATCGGTTGAAAGGCCACGTTAATGAAAGATGTTAACGTTTGGCTTCCACAAATTAGCTCGTGGTGAGAGATGAGCGCTAAACAGACCCAGCTTCGGCTGGGTTTTTTATTGGTTGTTATATAACTAGGGCGGTATTGATCCATTGTTTAGCTTAATCGGAGTCGTTGGTTGTCATCTCAGAATCGAGCCGAGCGAGATATCAGAGATCTGCTGTTTGTTAAAATTCACAAGTGTAATTTGATGTATAGGTGAAATGCCTTGAATAGCGCTTAACAACGTTTAGTAAAAATCTAGGTCCGATAGCAGGGGATAAACGGTCAGTGTGGTTGTCATTGGTTGAGGGAGCTAAGAGAAGGGGTGTGATAGTCAGTAATGCCTATCTGAGGTATTGAACAAATATAACAAGCACAAAAAACGCCACCCTTAGGTAGCGTTTTAATTAAAGCAGATAAGTAATCGGGATTACTTAGTTACTTTAAGAACTGGAGTTTCGCCAACAGTTACAGAACCAGAAAGCTTGTTCAGCTCCTTGATTTCGTCCATGTTAGAGATAACAACTGGAGTCAGCGTAGATTTCGCTTTCTCTTCTAGAAGCGCTAGGTCGAAAGTGATGATAGTGTCACCAGCTTTAACAGATTGACCTTCTTCAGCTACACGAGTGAAGCCTTCGCCTTTAAGTTCAACAGTATCGATACCGAAGTGAACGAAAAGCTCAATACCGTCGTCAGACTCGATAGAGAATGCGTGGTTAGTTTCGAAGATTTTACCGATAGTACCGTTAACTGGAGCTACCATTTTATCGCCAGCTGGTTTGATAGCGATGCCATCACCAACGATTTTTTCAGCGAAAACGACATCTGGCACGTCTTCGATGTTTACGATTTCACCAGAAAGAGGTGCGATGATTTCGATTGCACCAGCATCAGCGCTGTCATCAGATACAAGCTTTTTCAGTTTGTCAAACAGACCCATTGTGTCATGCTCCTAACGTTTAGTTTTATTCTGTAGAATATACTATACCAATCTAACAAATTAGACGACTATTTTTAGCCGTCTAACTTCATTAAGCTCTTGGTGATTACTGAGTTTTCTCAGCGATGAACTTTTCTACACAAGCTTCAATTTCTGCAGCTGTAGGTAGAGATAGTGCTTCGTCAGCCATAGCTTTAACTTCAGCGAAGTTAGAGTTACGGATTACTTTCTTAACTTTAGGGATAGAGATACCGCTCATAGAGAACTCATCTAGACCCATACCAAGAAGAAGTAGAGTTGCACGCTCATCACCTGCTAGTTCGCCACACATACCTGTCCATTTACCTTCTTTGTGAGAAGCATCGATTACTTGCTTGATAACAAGAAGAACCGCTGGAGATAGTGGGTTGTATAGGTGAGAAATCATTTCGTTACCACGGTCTACCGCAAGAGTATATTGCGTTAGGTCGTTAGTACCGATAGAGAAGAAAGATACTTCTTTCGCTAGGTGGTGTGCGATTGCAGCTGCTGCTGGAGTCTCAACCATTACGCCGATTTCGATTTCTTCATCGAAAGCTAGGCCTTCAGCGCGAAGTTCAACTTTGTACTCTTCGATTGCTTTTTTCAGTTCACGGATCTCTTCAACAGAAATGATCATTGGGAACATGATGCGTAGTTTACCGTGTGCAGATGCACGTAGGATACCACGTAGTTGGTCACGTAGAATTTCACGACGATCCAAGCTGATACGTACTGCACGCCAGCCTAGGAAAGGGTTCATTTCTTGTGGAAGGTCCATGTATGGTAGGTCTTTATCGCCACCGATATCCATAGTACGGATAATCACTGACTCGCCTTCCATTGCTTCCGCTACTTCTTTGTAAGCAACGTATTGCTCTTCTTCAGTAGGAAGTGCAGTACGGTCCATGAATAGGAATTCAGTACGGTACAGACCAACGCCTTCACCGCCGTTACGCAGAATACCGTCACAGTCTTTTACTGTACCGATGTTGCCACAAACTTCTACACGGTGACCGTCTAGAGTTTCAGCATGTAAGTCTTTTAGTTTTGCTAGTTCAACAGCTTCTGCTTCAAAATCAGATTTGATTTTCTTAGCTTCTGCTAATTCAGCGTCAGAAGGGTTGATGATGATCTTGTTGTTCATCGCGTCTAGCACAAGCATATCGCCGTTTTTAACTTGCTTAGTGATATCGTTAGTACCAACGATAGCTGGAAGCTCAAGTGAACGTGCCATGATTGAAGTATGAGATGTACGACCGCCGATGTCACAAGCAAAACCAAGAACGTAGTCTAGGTTGATTTGTGCCGTTTCAGATGGCGTTAAATCGTAAGCAACTAGGATAACTTCTTCATTGATATCTGCTAGAGATACAATGTTGATGCCTAGTGCATTTTTAACGAAGCGAGTACCGATATCACGGATATCAGTCGCACGTTCTTTTAGGTACTCATCATCAAGCGACTCAAGTGCAACAGCTTGCTCTTCGATCACTGTGTAGATCGCGTTGTCTGCGTGCATTTTGTCTTTCTTGATGAGTGCTAAAATCTCTTCTTCTAGCTCTTCATCTTCAAGCAGCATGATGTGGCCTTCAAAGATTGCTTCTTTTTCTTCGCCAAAAGTTTCAAGTGCTTTTTGCTTTACAACTTCAAGTTGTTGAGAAGATTTGTTACGAGCGTCAAAAAAACGCTGAACTTCTGCTTCAACTTGATCGTCTGAGATAGATTGAGTGTTTAGGACAATTTCATCTTCTTGAAGTAGTAGTGCTTTACCGAAAGCAATACCAGGAGATGCTAGGATGCCTGAAATCATAGCCTTACCTTAGTTGTTCAACTGTAAACGGGAGAATGTGTGACTTTAAGTCGTCGACTAATGTCGCGCTTATTGCTATCTATTTCGAGTTGCTATCTATTTCGAACAAAGCCACTTTGCTGTGCAAAATGGCTTTGAAAGAAGGAGACCGTATTAGTGTAGTTGATCCATAAGAGCAACTAGGTGGTCTACAGCTTGCTGAGCTTGAGGGCCTTCAGCTGAAATAGTAACGTTAGTACCTTTTACTAGGCCTAAAGTTTGTAGTTTGAACAGGCTTTTCGCGCTAGCGCTTTTGCCGTTAGAAGTCACTGTGATGTCAGCGTCGAAAGATTTTGCTTCTTTAACAAACTGTGCAGCTGGACGAGTGTGAAGACCGTTTTCTGCTGTGATTTCTACTTGCTTCTCGTACATTTTATATACCCCAATTAATTTATTTTTTGTAAGTTTGTAACCAGATTTAGCTTAACTGCTTTAGCTCAAATGCGCTAGAGGCTAGTACGCCATGTTCGTGTTAGAACTTAGACTGGTTATAAATTTTTATCCAGCCATGGTCGTCTTTTGTTGAGTACTCATGACTTTCAGAATTTGTTTATTGCTTCTTTTATTTTGAAGCGAAAAATAAAACAGACCCGATATTACCAAAGGTGAGGCAGGGATCAACAAAAAAGCCCCTAAATGGGGCTTTTTTGGACGAAAAATTGATTTGACCACATATTATTGTTGGTTCTCTTTTTCCGTAAAGATACCAGCAAATAGGGCCGTACTAAGGTAACGTTCGCCCGAGCTTGGTAGTACAGTAACGATAGTTTTCCCTGCAAATTCAGGCAGTTCCGAAATTCTGTTTGCTGCTACTACTGCTGCACCAGATGAGATGCCCGCTAGGATACCTTCTTCTTTCATTAGGCGTTGAGCCATCTCAATAGCTTCTTCAGAAGTTACTGACTCTACACGGTCAATAATGTCTAAATCTAGGTTGCCAGGAATGAAACCTGCGCCAATACCTTGGATTTTGTGTGGTGCTGGTTTGATTTCTTCACCTGCAAGTGCCTGTGCAATCACTGGAGATTCTGCTGGTTCAACAGCTACAGAAGTGATGGCTTTGCCTTTTTCACCTTTAATGTAACGACTTGTTCCAGTGATAGTGCCACCTGTACCTACACCGGCTACAAACACGTCGATCTCACCATCTGTTGCTTCCCAAATTTCAGGGCCAGTTGTCTGTTCGTGAATTTGTGGGTTCGCTGGGTTATTGAATTGCTGTAGTAGTAGGTATTTGTCTGGGTCTGAAGCAACAATCTCTTCAGCTTTAGCAATCGCGCCGTTCATACCTTTTGGTGCTTCAGTTAGCACTAGGTTTGCGCCAAGAGCTTTAAGCAGCTTACGACGTTCTAGGCTCATTGATTCAGGCATTGTTAGTGTTAGCTTGTAACCGCGCGCTGCAGCAACAAATGCAAGAGCAACACCTGTATTACCACTGGTAGGCTCAACAAGCTCGATACCTGGCTTAAGCGTACCTGCTTTTTCTGCTTCCCAGATCATGTTTGAACCGATACGACACTTAACGCTGAAGCTTGGGTTACGAGCTTCGATCTTAGCTAGGACGTTACCTTTGCTTACTTTGTTTAGGCGGACTAGAGGTGTGTTACCAATCGTTAGGGTGTTGTCTTCGTAGATCTTGCTCATGCGATATTCCTTCATTTAATGACAGAACTAAACGTAGTATATCTACCAATTTACCGTCTAGTGTCTTTCGATGTTTGTTCAGCTTGAATTTAGATTAAACAAGTTGAAAAAAAGGTAAAAGGATTAAAAAGTTATATCATATAGAGATGTCGCAGGATTCACGTCTATCTTTATTGAAATCAGAACTTCAAAAAAATAGACGTTGTTAGAGCTGGCTGTAAAACATAGACGATAGCTATAGACGAGATCGTAGGGCTTGGTCTTTAAATTCTGCAACCCACATTGCAGTAGCGCCGCAAACGGCAACTGGCATTACAATCAGGTTTAAAATTGGAATGGTAGTAAACACAGAAACAAGTGCGCCGAAGCTGTAGCTCTTACCTTGTTTTTGTTTCAAATTATTTCTCATGTCATCGAACTTGATTTTATGGTTGTCGAATGGGTAGTCAGCGTACTGAATCGCTAACATCCATGCAGTGAAAATGAACCATAAAAACGGTGCAACAGTTTGGCCTAGCGCTGGAATTAACAAAAGTAGGAATAAACCGATCGCTTTTGGCAGGATATAGACAAGCTTGCGCCATTCCCTCGCTAAAATACGAGGGGTATCTTTTAGAGCATCGAGTAAACCATCGTCATTGATTTTTTTACCACTGAGCAGTTCTTCGACCTTTTCTGAGAGCAATCCGTTGAACGGTGCGGCAATAAAGTTAGCGAGTGTACTGAAGAAATACGAAAATGTAGCCAAAACGGTTAACACAAGTAGCGGCCATAAAATGTATGACAACCACGATAAGAAACTAGGCAATGCACCAATCCAGCCTTCAATCCAAGTGTTTAAGTTGGAGAAGATATAAAACAAAGCACCGCCAACGAGTAACACATTCGCGATAAGAGGAAGCAGTACAAACTTACGGATACTCGGCGATAAGGCAATTTTTATTCCGAAAATAAAATAGCCAAAGCCAGAGCGAGGAACAGATTCAATAGTCATATTTAAATTGGGTCACATGTGAATTTGGTTAAATAGCAAACATCTCTAGTGTACTCGACCGAAATTAAGAAAAAAAGCGTGGTGAAAATCACACCAAGTAATGAACTAATTGTATTAAGTGGTTCTAAAACAGTGGCTACTTTTGATAGAGTAGTGAGATTAGCCGAATTAACCTAACTTAGTGACAGCGTGTTTATAGCTAGTTGACTAAGAAAGCTGAGAGCGAAAAATGCAGGAATTGCGATTTGTACTCATTATTGTTGGCGCACTAGCTATCGCCGCATTATTGTTCCATGGTCTATGGACGAGTAAGAAAGAAGGGAAAGCAAAGTTTGGAGATAAGCCGCTTGGTAAGCTTGATAACGACAGCTTAGATGAAGCTGAAACGATCCCAAACCGTTCATTCGCTCCTGAGGATGATTTTGAGATAATCCGAAAAGAGCGTAAAGAACCGGATTTTGCTGTCTCACCGTCTGGGACGGATCCGCTGATTGACTCAGATCCATTGTCAGCGCCACAGCAAAAAGAAGCTCACGAAGACGAAATAGAATTGAATGATCTTCCTTCTTTCAGTGTTGAAGACCCGATCGAAGTTAAAGGTGAGCTTGAACAGGTTGAGGAAGAGAAGGTTGTTGAACCTGAAGTTCCTAACTTTGAATTGACTGACGAGCAAAAACAAAATCACGCAGGCTTTAAAGAGCAGTATGGTTCGTTTGAAGAAGCCTCTGATACGGTCGCTGATCCACTACTTTCTAGCGAAGGCTTAACGCCAAGCGAACCATTTATTGGGAAAGAAGTGGTTGCAGCACAAAGTGTTACTTCGGTTGAAGAAACTAAGTTAGATAAAGATGCTAACTTAGCAGAAGAAGCTCAGTTGGGTGACGAAGTTAATTTAGTTAACGAAAGTAAGTTAGATGAAAAAGCTCATTCAGATGAAGATCTTGGCCTTGAAGTCATTGTTCTTAATGTTCACTGTGCCGGGGAGATCCCATTTGTGGGTACTGAACTTTTCCGTAGCATGGAGAACAACGGCCTAGCTTATGGTGAAATGTCGATTTATCACTGCTTTGCACAAGCGAGCGATGAGCCAAAAGTTATTTTCAGCGTAGCAAATATGATGCAGCCAGGAACACTAGAACATGACGATCCTGCTGACTTTACCACAAAAGGTATTTCGTTCTTTATGACGCTGCCTTGTTATGGTCAAGCTGATCAAAACTTCAATGTGATGCTGAGTGCTGCACAGAAAATTGCAGATGATTTGGGCGGAAACGTATTGGATGAGTCACGTAATTTAATGACGCCAAATCGTTTGTCTGACTACCGTAAGCAAATCCGAGACTTTATGACGGCAGCTAACGCCTAGCCGTATTGTTTAGCCTTGTAAATAATCTATATTTATAGAAAAGGGCTCCTAAGGGAGCCCTTTTTGATGTTTCAATCACGACAGAGAAAGCTTTACTTACTAAGTTGATCCATCCCTAGAAATTAGCATGTGATGTTGGGCTAATTTCTACAACAGAACAAAGAACCGATTGGTAGTAGATAATGACAGAATTTAAGTTTAACAATAATCAACTCTCCACAATTCGAGATCTGGAAGTAGATGTTGATTTAAATACGTTAGAAGTTGCAATTAGCAATGGAAGTATTGATGAGCTGAGTGAAGATGAACTTCTAGGTTTACTGAAGGTTGCGAATGCTTTGTATCGTTCAGGTTTTCCTGTAATTGAAGATGCTCTTTACGACACCTTTAGAGAGGTATTTGCTCAAAATAGTCCAAATCATCCATATATTACTTCTGTAGAGTCCGAGGTAATGAACCTTGGTAAAACCGTGACTTTACCGCAAAAGATGTTGTCTACAGATAAGGCATATTCAAAAGAAGAAATTAAGAAATGGTTAGATAGAATCGTCAAAGCTGCTGTAGAGATAGGCCTTGATACTAAAGCTATAGAAATTAGAGTGACTCCAAAGCTTGACGGTTATGCTGCTTTTGATGACGGAGAAAAGCTTTACACACGTGGTGACGGTGTAAAAGGTCAGGACGTATCGAGAGCCTTTGAACGCGGTCTAAAAGTGGCTAAAAATGGAGATAGAGGCTTAGGCGCTGGTGAGATCGTTATCGACAAAGCTTATTTTGAAGAAAAATTAAGTCAATATTTTGAAAATTCACGAAACATACAAGCGGCTATAATTGCAGAAAAAAACGTTGATGAAAGAGTTCTAGAGGCAATTAAGGACGGCGCCTGCGTATTCTACCCATTTAGCCTAATTGATGACTGGATTGGCAGTCATGAGGACTTGATCGTTGATTTTGAAAAGACTATTGATAAGATCTGGAATGCGGTCGGTTATGATGTCGATGGCGTTATTTTGGAAGCTACAGATCCCCTTATAAAGGAACACATGGGGGCAACGAGAAAGTTTCATCGGTGGCAAATAGCCTTCAAAATTAACGATGAATCAGAAGAAATAGAAGTTATTAGTGTTACACCTCAAACATCCAGAACAGGTCGAGTTACTCCTGTAGCTGAGTTAGTTCCGACTCGAATTAGTGGTGCGACTATTAGTAGGGTAACGGTTCACCATTACAACATGGTTAAAACCAATGGCGTAGGCCCAGGCGCAATACTTCAAATTGTTAGAAGCGGCTTGGTGATCCCGAAAATAGAAAAAGTGATAAAACCAGCACCGCCTCAAATACCAGAGTCATGCCCTAGCTGTCAGTCTCATCTTCTTTGGGAATCCGATCACTTGGTATGTCCAAATAAAAGTGACTGTCCTGCACAAACAGAAAATACGTTGGTGCATTTTTTCAAAACCTTGGGCAACAATGACGGATTTGGCCCTAAAAACATCGAGAAACTAGTCAATCTCGGAGTTAATCATATTCATCAAATATATGATTTGAAACCGCATCACTTTGCAATGTATGGGTTTGGTGACAAGACATCTAAGAACCTATCTGATCAACTACAAGCAAGTAAAGATATTGAAATTGAAGACTGGCGTTTTCTTTCAGCATTTGGAGTAAGTCGTTTGGGGGGAGGCAATTGCGAGAAGCTTCTTCAACATTACTCATTGCTAGAGTTGCTTGACGCTACCGCAGAAAGCATTGCTAAGTTAGATGGGTTTGCGACAGTTAGCGCAGAAGCGATTGTTGAAGGTTTAGCTAACATTAAAGAAGAGTTTCTAAAAGTTTATGGTCTTGGGTTTAACTTAAGTATTACGACTAAGCATTCAGAACAAGAGGGTTCATCTTCACCAATAGCAGGGAAGATTATTGTTTTTACTGGCACAATGCTACAAGGGAAGCGCGGTGACATGGAAAAACATGCTAAATCACTAGGGGCGAAAGTTGGCAAATCAGTGACAAGTAAAACAACTTATCTAGTCGCTGGGGAAAAAGTCGGTGAAACGAAGATAAATGGCGCTAGAGATAAAGGTGTCGAGGTTATTTCGGAACAAGAATATCTTGATTTGATAAGTTAAGGATAGTAGCAAATGTAGTTAGCTGCCTATCGCTAAGTTTTTATAGACTTGAGATCGGCAGTTATAAATGAGAAATAACAAAAGGCTAGAATCTACAAAAAGCAGATTCTATATCTATTGAAGTATAAGCTATCTATAGAGCCATTGTCATACTTATCAATCTATAGCGTGATTATTTTTACGCCCAAATCATGTGCCTTTTTCATTTTAGAAGTAATTTCATATCGTCCTGTATTTCCCATAAACAAAAATGATGTTTGCTTACCAACAGTTCCCATGACAATGGCACCTTTACCCTCTAGCAAAGATTTTGCGTTAGCGCGAGAAATAGGAAGTGTGCCTGTAATAGCAACCTTCATATTTTCTATATCAATGGTACTTAGAACCTCATCTAACGTTGCGAATTCACGCTCCACTTCCTCTAGACAAATTTCCTTTGCACACTCACGAGCTTCTTCTTGTTTCAATCTGCGAGAGTTCCATTCGTCTAACTTTAGCTTTATGTATGGAAAATCTTGTAGTTGCAGTACGTTTTCATCGTGCATGAAGATAGTCCACTCTGAGCCTACATAGCGAATATCGCCATAACGAGTATCAATTGCTCGAATAGATATGCCATTTCGTGATAGTGCCAAAGGGACAACGTCTCGAGGCCCACTATCGGACCAAGGGTTATCAACTTTAATCGCATCTCCTGGTTTGATACCTAAAAGATCAAAGACTGTCATTTCATCATCCATATTTTGATAAGTAATTAGATTATAAAGAGTTTACAGAGGAATAATGAAACTTAGCCAAAAAATAAGGTTCATCGCGGATTAGCGGGAATTGAAAACAAAAACGGTAGTAAGTGATATGGTTTAGTCGCCAAACAAAAATCATACACAAACTACCGTTTTCATGCAGAATCATACTTTCCTATCTTCATTCTGGGAAGGCTTTCAAATAGTAAAGTCTCACCAGACAGCA
>NZ_JBFRQW010000063.1:0-1412 GCF_041472735.1 Vibrio sp. 10N.261.46.E11 | reverse complement strand
TAATGCCGTTCACTTAAGAGTGAACGGCACTTTTGTTCTTAGCATACCGTTGTGGTCTGGGCTTAACTGTTCTAGGGAATGTTCTTTCCCTTCGTCCTTCAAGAATTAAGCTTTCAGCCATGTTGTGAAAGCCTTTTAGCTGACGTGGTATTGCTCCCGGGGTCGAGTAAGGTAAACCGACCAATAATGCGGAGACATGCGCTAATGTGCCGGTAAAACTCAGTTGGTAGGGAAGATAATTCCCTTTTAAATTAAAGCAAAGCTCGACCATCTGATATCGGATTAAATTGTAAGTAAGCAAAATGCCCCATAACTCCTGCTTTACCAACTCTGGTAAACGACTTCGCAGCGTAAGACGGTTTCCAAGCATGTATTGTTTTTGCTCTCGGTAGCCCAGTTCAATCTCCCAACGGTGCTCATACAGACTTGCAATATCTTTCGAGGGGTAGCGTAACGAGTCTGTCATCGACGTCAAAACCTGATAGTCCTTTCCTTTGATTTTACGAGTCACGAGCCGAGCATTTATCGACATAGGTAAATCAGGCCACAGTTTTCTAGCCCTTGGATTGCTGTGTAGCTGAACAAGTTTGTCATTTCGCCCTAAAGATTGAATAACCTCATATTGAGTATTCTTTTTTAGAGGGATAAGCCAGTGGCGATCTGAGCCTGTCTCTTTCCATTTGTGCAATAAACCTAAAGAATAGAAGCCCTTATCGAACATCGTCACACTATGGTCAGGCGTTGTTTCTATCAACTTTTCAGCCAATACCATTTCGTTTGTATTGTAATTATCAAAGGCGCTAGCGGTGATAAGGTGGCTGCTTAGTTCCATTTGGCAGACCATTCTGACTTGAGGATATTGCGTACCTTTTTGGCGAGAAAAAGCCTCTTCGTTCTTCTGGTTATCAGGCGTACGCCAAACAACACCATCTACACCTAAAAGTGTCAGTCCATTCCATTGAGGTAACTTTGCACTTTTTAGCCATGAGCTTGTCATTCGCTCAAAGACCGCCTTTATTGCGTCTTCGCCTAACGTCTTTCGACGTTGAGTTAATGCACTTGGTGCGACAAAAGCTTTACCCGTACGATCGACAATATCGAGTTGGTTAACCAAGTTTTTCATGGATTTATTGTTATAGACAGCCATTCCAACAAGAAGCCAAACCATGGATTCTAGCGTTAATTTTCTCTTTCTCATCGTAACGGTATCTGTCAGAGCATAGGCTTCATCGATGAGGTCAATTGGAAGTAGGTCGGCCAACGTTTCCACGTTGCAAGGTTTCCAATCATTGATTACGTTTAGAGCTTGAGAAATATCCATAAAAAAATCCAAGTGCATTAAATACACTTGGATTTTGACAGCTCTGGAGGATCGTTCAACCGATCACTTTAGTTCTAACTGATCGGCATTA
>NZ_JBFRQW010000062.1:0-47421 GCF_041472735.1 Vibrio sp. 10N.261.46.E11 | reverse complement strand
ATAATATATAAATAGTTCAAGATTACTTAATAACAAATCTTTAAGGATTGAAGTTAAAGAAATAAAGTGATTTGTAACAAGTAAACATAAAACTAAGTAATCAAAAAAACACAACTCTTAAGTTGTGTTTTTTGGTTTTGGCTCTTCGTTTTTTTGTTTTGATTGAATGCTTTCAATTTCTTTTCTAAGTTCTTCAATCACTCTTTTTTCTTCTTTTTCATAGTCAAAAAATTTAGTCGTTACCATAATTTTAAATTCCTTTTCTTGCGTTGTTTTTTAGTTGGTTCTGGCTCGTCTGGGTTTAGTTCTGGATCGTTTTGAGCTTCGAAACTGCAAGATTTTTCTACCGTCATAGCAAAATTTTCTTTGAGTTCTTGATCTGACACTTGATCAGAAAGAAAATAGTTTTTAACGTGTTCAATTTCAAAATCGTTAAGCTTGCGATCTCCAAGAACTTCTTTAAATTCGTCAATAGTAAGACCTTGAAAATTACTGTTTTCAGAAAGTGAAATGTCAGTGATTGAAGCTGTTTTTTTATGCTTATACCAGTATTTAATTTTGTTCTTTATATACTCTTTGTTGTTTGAATTTACTTGAACAGATTGCCAACCATTTTTAATCTGCTGTTTCGTCATTAAATCAAGGCTTTTACTATCTGACTTGCAGACCATTTGACCATTTTTAAATTGTTTAAAAACAAAGTTATTTTTATCATTATCAAGATAAAAATATGTGTTTCCGTGCTCGTCATTCCATTTTAACAAGCCAGAACGTTTAATTTTTGCCTGTTTCGGATTTATCTCGCTGTTTGCGTGTAGTAGTTCCAGACGTTC
Organism: Vibrio sp. 10N.261.46.E11; assembly: GCF_041472735.1. Classification (NCBI taxonomy): domain Bacteria; kingdom Pseudomonadati; phylum Pseudomonadota; class Gammaproteobacteria; order Vibrionales; family Vibrionaceae; genus Vibrio; species Vibrio sp. 10N.261.46.E11. The sequence goes on along the minus strand of NZ_JBFRQW010000062.1, from coordinate 46,588 downwards.
AAAAAAGTCCTTGTAACGCTCTAAAAAGCTCTTTTTTGTAATGTTTGGACTGTTGAAGTCGTCGAGACTGAAAGACTTGATAAGCTTGTTCTTGTCGTTTTTGACGTTGAACACCATATTTTTATTCTTGTCTAGGATTGGTTGAATGTTCGATTTTTGAAGCGTCTTGAAAAACTCGTTGGAGTTTTTAGACTGGTTCAGATTGTAGATTATGAATTGAGTTAGTAATTTCAGTAATTCTAATTCGTTCATATTTGAGTTGTATATAAATGATTTCATTTGTTCACCTCCATAGTGTTGAAGTAAAAAGTTTTAGCTCATATAACTACATAGAAGCACATTTATGAAAATATCAAAGTATTTAGAACTAGAATATTTATTTTTGTCAATAGATAAACGGATTAAAAATTGCCATATCAGAGATGAGCTTGCGATTTTAATGAGCGTCAAATCGCTTTGAGCGATTTTCTACGCATAGATCTATTCGACGTAGGAGAACAAACACATCTCAAAGTGAATGAGTTCACGAGTTTCACTATCTATATATAAAGTCTCTTATTAATAGTCTATATATAGGGGGGTGATATGTCGGTATTTGAAGGGGGGAGTAAGTCGGCATTCAAGGGGGGGAGTATTTCGGAGGTATAACGATATTGAATACAATTATTTTTATAATTAGACTTGAGTTAATTTATTTTAATGATATTCGTATAGTTAGAAAACAAAAAAGAGCACTTTGTAAAGCACTCTATTTTTTGAAAGCAAGGAGACAAACCCTTTTTTATTAGTAGTTAAATATTCGACCAGATAACTATAGATAAAATAACTTGAGTATTAATTTTTGTCAATACCATTTGGTTAGTCTCCATTAATTTTTAAGGAGACTTTTTAATGTCAAAAATATACAAAATAAGAACACCAAGAACTACAACACTACAAAGCACGGAAGAAAACACTTATAACTACTATTACAGTGATATTTCACTAACCGCTAAAAAGCTTTTCTTTATATTGATCGGAAATGCTCAATATTCATACTTAGACAATAATCAAGAGAATGACTTTAAAATCAAGGTTAGTAAAATCAAAAAACTCTTTAATAACTCAAAAAAAGGTTTTGATTTTTTTCTTGAACACTTAAACGAATTAAAATCTTCAAACAAAATTTTGTTCAATTCTATCAATAGAAATGAGATCGAATACTCGATTGTCGAACATACCGATCTAATAAAACCAAATCAAGATAAATCAGAAATTGATACATATTTCAACGTCTACGACATTATAAAGTGCAGAAGTGAATTAAGTTTATTTTTAACAATTACAGGTTCGAGACTGAGAACAAGTAAGCATAATTATAGAATAAACATTAGAACTATTTTCAACATAATGAAATTAAAACAATCTACAAAAAACGAAAGGAAAGAGTCAAAGAAATTAATAATGAATATTTTGAAAAATGACAAAAACGGATTTAATTTTGAGTATAAAGATTATTGTTTTAGTTACTCGTTGAAACCAGTTGAAACACAAGAAAAACCAGAAGTTACAACGAATAAAGAGACGAAAGCACAAGAGAAGCCAGTAACAAAAGCGGTAGAAAACGAGCTACAACGCACAGAGAGCGAAGAAACGGGTTTCAATGGTCTTAGTGCTTGGCAAGGAGCTTTAAAACGTCCAGAAATTGATTTTGAACTGGAAGCGGAAACGATTTTTGAAAATGAGAAAACAGAAGAAGAGTTGTTAGACGAGTTAGATTTTTAAAGCTTTGTTTTTGTCTTTCTTGTTCTTGTCTTTTTTCTTCTTCAAGACAGAAGTAGAGACTTGTTTATTCGAGCTATGAAGCGGTTTTCTGTTAGCTGCTTGATACTGACTAGCAAGCTCATTGCTTGAAGTTTTGAACTTGTTTAACAGTCTATCACGCTCTCTTTTTTGTTGTTCGTCGCTTGGTTCATAAACTCGATAAGCTCTTGACAGAATTTCATCAGAGGCTTGATTTTGCTTTAAGCTATTGAATAAATGCTCTTTTTCATTTTGACTAAGAAAGTCTTTGTTGTCTTCTAAAAAGTCAGTAATTTTATAAGCGTTTTCTTTGCCATTCCAAGACTTTGGAGTTTTTGCAGTAGTTAGATCAAAGCCTTGTTCAAGCATTTCTTGATATTTTGTTTCGCTTGGTTTTGTGAGATTAGCAAACCAACCAACCGATTTTTTAATATCAAGATTAATCGCCTTTTTCGTTGATTTTGTTGGCTTTTTTGGTTCTTCGCTAACGAAACTAGACTCTTCAATCAAAGACTTTTCAAGCTCTTTTTCAGCTCGTGCTTGTTTTAAATTTTCTTTCTCCTTTAGCTCTCGGTAGTCGTCAACGAAAAGCTTGAAAATCCCGTCTTTATTCTCATTCTGTTCAGCTCGTTTTTTCGCTTCAACCTCGTCATAGTAATCCATCATTTGTTTTTGATATTGTTGAATTTTTTTGGTTTCTGCGTCAGCGAATTTATCAATTTCATTTGATTTTTTCGGTAGATTTGAAATGTGAGACTTTGACGGCTTTTTGACTGACTTGTTAGACGTTGAAGCCGTTTGTTTTGTCGTAGGGGCTTTGTTTTTAACGGTTTTAAGCGTTGTTTGCTTTTGCTTGTGTGTCCCTTTGACAGTATCAAACAAATCATTAAAACGCTCATTTAAAGCTTTTGCGGTTAGACTTTTACGGTCAATTTTGCTTCCTGAAGAATAAGCTAACTTTTGATCAGTTTTAGGATCGACAAGTGCAAACGAAACACCTTTAATACTTCCGTGTTTGTCTTCAGTTAAGTTCATTTTTATGTTGTTAGCGTCAAGCAGTTTCAAAAAATGATCGCTATTCTTGGCGTTTGTAGTTGCGTATTTAACTTGCTTTTTTAGCTTGTTCCAGTGCTGTTGCTTGCTCGTGTTTCTCTCTTCAAGCTTCAAAGCTCGTTCGAGATTTGCTTTGTGTTTATCTTCGTCAATGTCGCCTTTTTCAAACTTTCTTTGACTATCAAGCTTGATCTGTTTTGCGATCTCCTCAAAAGTTTTTCCGTTTTTCGCTCGTGCTTTATGGCTTTGCTCATTGCGCAATTCTTCAGGAACATTATCACCAGTAAGAACTAGCTCGTGTTTACGTTCTAAGCTTTCAGCCACTTCTTTGTAGCGTAAAAAATTACCTTTTAAGTCGCTGAAAACGAAATTGTTTGAGAGTCTTGGAAGAACAAAATGAAAGTGCTTTGTTCCACTATCGTTTTGAAGAACACAAAGAAAAGGAGTATTGTCAAAGTCTGGTGTAGTTTCTCGCAACCCTTGGATTGCAAGTTGTCTCAACTCCTCGTCAGATTTGTTTATGTGATCTTCTGCGTCGAAGCCGCAAACAATGTGAGAATACAAACCTGCATCTGATCGTTGTTTTTTCGCTTCTCGATTGTTTAAGACTTTGTTCATAAAGTTATCTTTAAGAATAGAAACAAGATCGGGATCGTTGTTGAAAATTCCGTTTTCATTACTAACAATTAACGTTCTAGCGTCATAATCATTTTCATTCTTTGAATTAAGAACGTAATCAACTGTATTTTTTAAACTGGTTGTTGAATTCGAGTTATGCAGAACTTCGTAAATCATAATTTCTTTCCAGCTCTACATCTTCAAAAATCCCCTCTTTTATAGAAAACAATTCAAGATTGTAATTTTTTTGTTGAAGTGTTTTTGTATGATAGTTGTAATGATTTAGTTTATTTTTCTTGATTAATTGAAGGTAGGCTTGATTAAATCCAATTCCTTTGTTATTCATTATTTCTTCAATACGTTTTCTATATTTGTTTTTGATATTCCTTTCAAAATTGAAGTAACTAATAAAATTCTTATCAAAAGTTTGGTCGTGATTATTTATTTCGATAAAATCAACAGGGCAAGTTTTTAATAAATGTAGAATATATTCAGAATGAGTTGTTTTTTGACTGTCATTCAAAACTCTTGAAGTGTCAAACTTTAGCTTTTTTGATTGATAAATGCGATTTTTTTCTTTCGTATTCATTCGTAAGTTTATCAATGCTTTGGCGTTTGGTTCTTTGATATTTGGACGTTCAACGTCTAAGATTATGTTTGAAAGAACTTTGTTTATTTTATTCAGAACTTGCTCAATAAATAATTTTTTTGTGCTATCGTCTATATTCTTTAAGAGAAAGCGATAATAACTTTTATAAAGTTCTAATGTTTCTCTGTCCTTTTCACTAACAACAAAAACTGTATTGAGTTCAAATTCAGCAATATAATTTGATAATGATTGAATGTTTAAGACTTTTTGCAAATGCTTAATTTCACAAATAACTTCATTATTTGCTTTAACTTTTATTCTTACGTCTGTTTCTCTTCTCCTCGTCGTTTTCACTATTGCTTTCCTCCTTTCTCTTTTCGAAATATGCACCCGTCGAGGGTTGCTATTTCAAACTAGACAATAAGCTAAGAGTTTCTCGAAGCTATACCACGTAGTGCAAGTTTAGATAGGGGACCCTATCTACTACCTTGCCTCTTTTAGCTATCGTGTAGTTATATTTATTATTATATCTTGGATTTTGAGAACTCAAAATTTTAGAAATCTTGAAAAGAAAGAAAGCTTTTACTTTATGTATTTTTAAAATTATTTTATGCGAAATATTATTTAAAAATTGTGTGGTAGGGTTTGAGAAACGAAAAGCCACACTATATAAGTATGGCTTTATTGATTTTTAAAACTAGTTATTAACTTCTCAATCAATATTTGAACTATAAGGAAGAGAGTTAATGTAATTTATAACTTTATCTATGTCTTTTCCTTCAATCTTTGGAACTTTAATAGACTTCAATTTATTTCCTTTTGGTTTCCTACCATAAGAAAATAAATACCTATTTGCAGTAATACATTTTGCATAAAATAACTTTTCTTCAGTACTCATTTCTCTTTTCGGAGTCAATACTGAAACATCGCTGTTCGGAACAAATTCATCAGTTGAGACGTATGAGTAACTATGGCTACCTTCGCCATTCGTTGACACGAAAAGAGAGCCTTTGGGAAAAATCTTATCTTCTGACACAGAAGACTTAGCGATATAGCTACGTAATGTTCTTGCTTGTGTAGCAGCAGGGCGAATATACATTATGCTATTTTCAAACGTTTTATCTTTCTCTTTTAATCCTGTAGCTGCTATGCCATTCGTAATATCAAATATTTCTTCAATCCGAATGGTCTTGCTAAGGTCTGGAAGATTAGCTTCTTTTGTTTCTTTTTTCGGTTTATCAATGCCTTTGTATATGGTTAAGTCGACGCCAGAAACCCATTCAGGTATTTGATCTAAGTTAGGTACTAAGAGGTTTTTCAGAGTCCTATTAGCCTGACGCCCGTAGCTATAACGATACTTGTTTGCTCGAATGCAAGCACAATAGTAAAGCTTCACTTCGTCACTCATTGCTATACCGTCTTTAGGTGTTAAGCAATAAATATGATAGCCAGTATAATACTCGTCACATTGAAGAAAGGCTTCCAATACAGATCCGCCTAAAGAAACTGTAATTGATCCTTTAGACATTTTTTTAATACCAGCTAATTCTTTAACTTTTGCTGAAACACCGTTGTTTTTTGCTGTTCTAGAGATGAAGTTTACTCCATCGGACTTTTGAACCAGCTTATTCAAGTCCAAGCTATTACCATACTCAATGTTAAATAACTCTTGTAATTCAACCATTATTTTTCCTCATTGAGTATCTTGAACATTGCATAGTTCTTGACTAGATCAACAAAGCTTTCTTCTGTAATTGTAGAGTAATCGGTTTCCATATAGGCTTCTGCAATCCACTCACTATCACCGTCAACATATGCAGTTACAGACTCACCAGCGTGAACTTCGTTATTGTTGTAAGCTTCTAACCAACGAGATTTTATATCTTGCCATTTGTGGTTTAAATCAATGCGTCCCATATGTTTCGTTTTGATATAGCCATCTTCACGCCAGTAACCAAACCACGTTTTTTTGTTTGTGTCTTTGTGCGGCTTATGTGCTTCAAACACAACGATACAAGTTACCGTTCCAACTGGGTAGAAAAGCTCGCTAGGCATCGACATAACGGCTTTTAAAGTGTGCTTTTCTAGTATCTCGTGTTTTGCTTTGTTTGGGCTTATAACGCAACTAACGGGAATAATTGCGACACCAAGACCACCTTTTTCAAGAAGGTCTAGCATTTCTTTTACAAAGTAGAGTTCGTGCAGCTCTGCATCGCTTTTTGATTGAGCATAAGGAGGGTTTAGCAAACCAATGTTTGGTCTTTTAACACCCAAAGCAGGATCGGGAGCTGTAATAGCTTTCTTTAACGTTGGTTCGAAACAACTACTTTGGTGTAAGTTTGCTTTGCCGTCACCTCGTAAAATCATATTGCTTGCAGCTAATGCAAACATTTTAGGGCTGTTCTCGATACCGATCAGACGGTTCTTTTTAATGTCTAAACGTTCTTCTTCAGTCATCGCTGTTTTCAGCATTCGGTGCATTGCTGAAATCAAGAAGCCACCAGTGCCAGCACAGATATCTATAACCGTATCTTTTTTAGTAATGTTGGCAATATCGCAAAATAGTTCTGTTACGTGCCTTGGAGTCAAGACAATGCCAAGAGCTTTCTTATCTCCAGCTGTGTATTTTAAGAACTCACCGTAAAAATGACCAACAACGTCAAAGTTGTGATAAACGCTGATAAATGGCCAGACATTATCGTTGATTTCTTTGATCACTTCGTAAAGAACGCCTTTCGGATACTTTTTAGCGATTTTTGCATCAGGTTTACCTAGATTTGGCTGTCCAGCAACAGCCGCATAAGGTTGAAGCATTGTGTCTTTTTTAGCCTTGGGAATGTCAGCTTTATCAAGTTCGTCTTTGATAGCTTCTAGCCATTTTCTAGGCATATCCTCCGAACTGTAATATTGGAATGAATTTAAAAATGGTTGGTTCATTAATGCAATCAACGTTCCACTAACTAGCAAAGGCTTATCTTCTTCTGAAATCTTCGCTGCTGTCCAGATTAGTTCGTGGAGATCTTTCGCAAACGCTAACAGATCGCTATGACGTTTTCTTTCAACCTGTGGGTCGAAAGAAGCTAAACGGTAATAGTCTTCAAATGAAAGAATATCGTTTACTTCAATACCATCTTCATTGGTTAAGACTTTGTGATCTTTACTTCCACAAGGTATTAAGTAGTTAGATACTTTTGTATAGTCTTCTGACGTGCCGCTAACAGCCAAAGCTAGAACAGTGAAGTCTTTTGATAGATACCTTGCATAGTGCAATACACCGTCAACGGCATAGTCTTTTGGTTTGTCTAAATCAGGGCTTTCGTGATACTTCGTGTCAGCTTTACACTCAACCACGATTAGGAAGTTAGGATCTGACTCCCAAGTGATAATAAACTCTGGGTAGCCGCCTTTGCCTGTTTTTGCTTTACTTGCAGATTTTAAGAGGGTTTGAACTCGCTTGATTTGCGATTTTTGTTCTTCAATGACTACGCCATTGTCGGCTTCATAGTAGCCGTTTTCTCTCAACTTCTCTCTTACATAGTTTTCGGTAATTCTTTCATTTGCCACAAGTAATCCAACCACGTTCAACAATTAAAATTTTGTCAGGATTATACTCGAATCAAAGAAAAACACTATTTAGGAAAGCAGTAAAATGCTATTGAGCTTTCAATATCTGATAGAGATTTGCGGTTTCTTGCTCGAAGTCTTCAATACCTCTGTTTCGCAAGGTCATTTTTAAAGCTTTTATGTAGCGTTTCATATTTTTTCGATCTTCGAACAAGATTTCTAACTGTTCGTCGTTGCTCAAGTTTTCAAAAAAGCCAATTTCTCGTTCAAAATCCAATTTCATTAGTAAACCCTTACATATGGCGCAGAAAGACTCAAAACGTGTTTTGAGTTCTTGAAGTGTCTAACAAATCTCTGATTTGTATTGTATATCTTCAAACTCACTTAAAACCGACTGAAACTCGTCTAGCAAACTGTGATTTTGACTATCCATAACAAACTTACTTATTAAAAGACTAATTTTTCGACCTGCTTTAACGGATTTCTCGTTATCCTTGTCAATGTTACCCAACAAATCAATAGATTGAGTAATCATTTGCCAGATCATTTGATCGACAGCTTCTATACTTTCGCCGTTGAGCCTAATCAGACTGTCTTCTTCATTCTTAATACTACAACCACCGAAATTGTAACGTTCGTCAATGATTAAAGAATGAACACTTTGATCCTTCATCGTGAAAACTATTGAAGGCAATAAACCTATCGAATAAATGTAAGCACTATCAATTTTCTTATTAAGATTGCTATTAAATCTTACTCGATTAGAGAATTTCTTAGTTGAGTCAGTCTCAACAACTATATCATGATACAAATCTTCATAGTCATAATCAGCTTTCAAAGTTAATAATTTATCTTCGATTTCGGCTATCTCGGACTCAAACTTAGCCAGATCTTCAGTTAATTCTTCAATTTTTGACATTATGATTGGTGCGGTGAAATCACGTTCTAATAATTTAGAAAGTCTGCTGTTTGTTTGCTCTCGTTTGCTTGTAGCAAGTTCTAACTGTTGCTGTAGATCGCCTGGCTTTTCGGGTTTTGGCATAAACCCATTAGCCGTAGATAAATGAATTAACATATGCTCTAACGGCAAATAACGATAGTGCTTTGAGTGATTACAGTGACCACCACGCTTTGCATTACTACAAGTCAAATACAGCGTAGAGGCTTGTTTAGCGGCTTTGTTGACGTATTCAACAGGCGAATCACAATGACCACAACGTAAAAAACCACGAAAAATATTTGAAAAAGAATCCGCTTTTACTTTTCCCGCTCCGATCTTTCGACTTTTCAATGATATTTGAGCATTAAGAAATGTCTTTTCGTCAATGACTTGTGGAAAATAGTCTTTAATCGGCTCTCCAACAGGCTCACGCTTGGCGTGATGCCCTTTATAAAGTTGGTGTTCACCTAACAACCTTCGATCAGACAGCAACCTTTTCACGGTTGATCTAACCCAAAACTCCTTTTTTGTAGATGGTGGGGGATATTTCTCAATATTATTGTTTAAAGAGCGAACTATTTGAGTTGCCCCAAGTCCGTTTATGCACATATCAAACATATCTTCGATGATTTGTGCTCGGTCTTCTTTGACGTAAAACTCGGTTTTATCGTCAGATCGCACCAACCAATGAGGATAACAACCACTCATCTTAATTTTATGTGCGTTTTTTCGTTGGTTAGCCCAAGATTCTTTTAATCTTTTTTGCTTCGTGAGGCTTTCTTCGTGCGCTCTCGACATAATGATAAGGCTTGTCATTATGTCTAATAGTTGGTTTTCACTATCTCGCCCGTCATTGTTCGAATAGTGCTTCTTGTCTTGTAAGGTGTAAATATCAACGTATTCGAGAAGACTCAGAAATTGTCGCATAGCGACATTAATCGCTTGTCGAGAAAGCCGATCAAGGTTTTCGACTACAAGCAAGCTTCCTTTCTTAACCTTTCCCGTTTCACAATCATTGATAAATTGCTTTAAATGCTCTTGGTCGCCCTTGAATCCACTTACACCAAGTTCTTTGTAAATGGATAGCTCAGTATCAAGCTCGTAGCCATTGGCATCACAATAGGCTTGTGTAGCCGCCAGTTGGCGGCGATAGCTATCACCGCTTGCTTGTTGAGGGGAAGAGTAACGTATGTATGAGTATGCTTTTTTCATATCACTACCATAAAGATCCATTTAGTAGTGATATTAACATATGTTAATCCACATGGCTCCTCCTTGTGAATAACCGCTAAGAACACGAGTCTAGAAAGCCGCTGTAGAGACAGCATTCTCGTAAACGTCGTTTTCGATACCCAAACAGAGCCAGCCACCAAGCTGGCTTTTTTATTGGCTAAAATCCAACAGCTAATTGAAAGTGATACTCACTTGAATATTTTACAAGATTACCACCCGTAACTTTCCTTTCTTGGCTCGCGGATTAGCAACAAATAAATCTGACCGACATTTACACAACCATCCACTAGCAAAATCTAATATTGCATATTTAACGCATGAGAAAAATGAATCGCCCGATAAGAAAAGATATAGAGAGCAAAGTAACGAACACAGCAAATGTTTCATTTTATGTATTGCTATTAATGATATTATAATTGGGTAATTACACTACATATCAACACAAATGTGAGAATAAAATAATGTGGAATAGATTAAACAAATCAATGATGTTCTGCCAAATGATGTTCGGACTTTCGTTCTATGGCGTCATGGTGATCTTGACTCGTTTCTTCCTTGAAGATCTGAACTACAACGAAGCCGACACCATGATGGTTGTTGGTGCTTTCTCTGCAATCGGACCGCTATTTGCTATCGCAGGCGGTTTCATCGCCGACAAATTTTTAGGCGCATACCGATCATTGACCATTGCCTTTCTTGGATTCGCAAGTGGTTACGGTCTACTGGTACTAGGTGCCGCAGCGACTAATGTTCCAATGGCTTTATGTGGTATTGCTTTAGCGAGTTATGCGCGTGGTTTGATGTCCCCTTCTTACCCAAGTCTTTACAAACGCACGTTCAAAACTCAAGAAGATTTCGAAAATTGCTACCCAATCAACTACTCAGTAAACAATATTGGTGCTCTATTAGGTCAATACTTGTTCCCAATGCTAGTGCTAGTTGTCGGTTTCCACGGTGGCTTCCTTCTTTCAGGTGTTCTAGCCGGTGCTGCACTTCTGATGATGCTCTTTGTTCGCAAAGGCCTTGTTGAAGCAAGTGCTGAAATCGACCAAAAACCAGTTAGCACGAAAAACTGGGCTGCGTTCCTTGGTCTTTCGGCGGCGATGATCGGCTTGGTATTTTTCATGTTCTCTAACATGGATATTGGTCAGAACATCGTTTACGCGATCGGCGCGGCAGCAATCATCTACTTTGTCTCTTTGATGATGAAATCGAAGAAATCAGACATGCTGAAAATGGGTACTATCTTAATCATCACATTCCTGACGACATGCTTCTTCGTGTACTACGGTCAAATGATGACGTCGATGACAATGGTAGCGATCAACACAATGCGTGGTGATCTACTGGGCTTCATCCCTGTAGCCCCGGAAGCTTCAATGGCAATGAACCCACTTTGGTGTATGGTTGCAGGCCCTATTATTACGGGTATCTTCTCTAAGCTAGAAAAGAAAAACATTCACTTCTCTACCGCAACCAAAGTAGGTTTCTCTTTCATTCTGACGGCGATCGCTTTCGGTATCTTAACGATGGCAGTAACGACCGTAGGTGAGGATATTCTGATTCGCCCTGAAGTGTTCTTAGCAATCCACTTCTTCCTGGCATTTGGTGAAGTTATTGTTGGTTCTATGGTTGTAGCCTTCATTCTGTCTGTTGCACCTAAGCACATCGAGAACTTCTCAGTAAGCTTATTCTCTGTAGCAATCGCAATGTCAGGCATTGTTGGTGCCGTATTCTCAACGTCTATTGCACTTGAGAAAGGCCAAGAGATCACACAAGAGATCGTTCAAACGGTTTACGGTGATTACTTCCAAATGCTGACTGTTCTAGCGGTTGTAATGGTGGGTATCGCAATGGCAGCATCGTTCATTATTCGTAAGATGCTAGACGCAGCGAAAGCCGCAGATGAGACGATCGAACTAGAGCAAGCAAACAGCTAATTCTGCTCACGTTAAATAGCTCTAACACTTCAAGCCCTTTAGTTTTCTAGAGGGCTTTTTTTACTCAGCGCCTTCAGAAAGTGTTTACATATTCAGGAGAACCAAGTAAACACAGGACCCGAATGTTGGTGCCTATAGAAAGGTAATGAAGTCTATTACATACCATTACATTCTGTATATTTAATATCCGTACATTTACCTATATGTTGAAAGGAGAAGATTCAGTCAAAGGATAGAATAATGAAAACCAAGCATTGGCTCATTATGATTGTTAGCATCAGCTTCGCATCACCCATTTTTGCCACATTGCACCATGGATTGGAGAGTGAGTTGCTCGCACCACTCTCTCCGACTAAGCTAACAGCCCCAAAACAAATATCACGAAGCTCCTCTCCCTCTTGTGATATAGAAAAACTTATCACTCAAGATAGTCAAGAGCTTCTCGATGAAATTAAACGTCAGGGTTATCACTGTATTAATAACCTTCAAGATATGGGGGAAACATTAGAGACAAAAGTCTTCACACAAAAACACATGCTTGCCGTTGCCCAACAAGCCGCTCTGCAATCACAAAGCTACCAGGGCAAAGGAGATTTGCACTTAGCGACTCTGTTTTATTTTGTCAGAATCGGATACTACGTCGAGTTTTACAACAAACAGATCACCTACTCAAAGTCGGTCCAAGTTGCAGCAAAAAAAGCAATCGATAGCTTGGTAAACAATGGTAATTTTTTCAATAAGAACGACGAACATGGCTATGTACTAACAGAAGTAATGACGCTGATGGACAGTGCGAAGCTTCAACATGAGTACATAGATATTGCGACGCAGTGGATTAAGCGCTGGGACAGGAGCTATGCCGAGTCTGCACAAATGAAAAATGCTATGAATAGTGCTTTTTATCTTCTATATCGAGGCCTCTCATACGCGCCGTACAAAAATATTGTTGGACAGAAGACTGACCTCGCCCACGCCTTAGGTGATTTCTCGCTTCAAACCTCGTTAATTGGGACCCAAGAAGAAATACTATTAACCAACGCAGCACGCGAACTCGCTCGACTGAGCTCTATAAAGAATGCCCCTATAACACCAATTGTGGATGATTATTTAAAGAAGCTATTTTCAAGCTATCCTCAAATTGGGGATGGGGGGACAGTTTGGCTAGCCGCGGCTGAGGTTGTCTCTTTCTATAAACGCTGCGGTGATTTTAATGTCTGTAATTATCAGAAAGGGTTGTATGGGAAGGTATTTACACGTTCATCGCCTTGTCAAAACAACATCACTATTGCTTCTCAAGCTATGTCTACTGATCAGGTATTGAATGCATGTAAAAACCTTCAAAACAACGAGATAAGATTCCACTCTCAACTTGAAACCAATCGTAACCCTGTAAGAAACGATCTCAACACGCGCTTGCAAGTCAATGCATTCAAATCTGTTAACGAATATGAAAAATACGCCAGGTTACTCTTTGGTATCGATAGCAATAATGGTGGTATGTATTTGGAGGGAACCCCTAGCAAAGCTGGAAACCTTGCTAAATTTATTGCCTATCAGTCGCCAGATAGCAAACCAGATCACAAGGTGTGGAACCTAGAGCATGAATACATCCATTATCTGGATGGTAGATATAATCTTTTCGGTTCTTTCACTAACCCAACAGAGCCTGTGGTTTGGTGGGCAGAAGGTTTGGCAGAATATATCAGTAAAGCCGATGTGAACCCTGATGCTCTAGCGACACTGCAGGACGGTTCTACTTACACGTTAACTGCTATTTTTGAGTCAAGCTATGTCAATACTCCACCTGACCGTATCTATAGTTGGGGATACTTAGCTGTGAGATTCATGTTTGAAAATCATAAAGATGAGGTTAATAAAATGCTCATCAAAACCAGAACTGGCGATTGGAAAGGTTACAAAAAGATAGTCGATCGATGGTCAACTCAATATCAGGCTGAGTTTGAAAAATGGCAATGCGACAAAATTGATTTGAGTACAGGTAAACCCTCCGTACATATAGTCAGCCAGCAAAGTGGAAAAGTTGGGGAGAAGATCCAATTAACTCAACGATCGTGCTCTTCAAATGGTTTTACTCCAGTTAGCTACTTATGGACATTTAGCGACGGAACGGTGAGCAAAGAAGCCACACCTTCTCATAGTTTTAAAACTGGCGGCAAAAAAACGGTCACATTAAGAGTTAAAGACAAATCTGGTGAACAAGCATCTTCAACAACGGTTATCAATGTCATTGGAGCAAAAAGTGGGGGCGGAAAGTCCGGAGGTGTCATCGACCCTCTTGTTGCTCTCTTACTTATTTTGGGAGCGCTAATGAGATGGAAGCTTCCTAGCCGTTTCGATACTAAATTGATTGGTATTTTAGATAAAAACACCTCTAAAATTTAGTGCATACGAGGAATAACCACCAAGCTTAAAGTAGCTCCGCTGAGTTTCATTTAGATATATCAATATGATGGCTGACATTCGAGTATTAAATCGTCAGCCATCATCAAATGATAATTATTATTATTGAGTGTTTTTATGTTCAGGATTATGATGTAAAAATCAAAATCTAAGAGAGCCCTATATGAGCAAGCCTAGCCCTATCACATTAACTGTTACTCAAACCTCAACCATTACACCGAACATGCAGCGTATAACGCTGAACGGTGAGGGATTAAGTAAATACCCAACCGAATGTGCCGGCGGCTACATCAAGCTTTTGTTCTCGCCACTCGGCACCACTGATTTAAGCCAACTGAACGAAGGTGAGCGCCCAATCATGCGCACTTACACCATTCGTCAGTACAATCCTGTAGAAAAGTGGATTGAGGTTGATTTCGTTCGCCACATCACCACAGATCTACAATGTGGCTTTGCCGCAAGATGGGCAATGAACGCAGAAGTGGGTGACACGGTTTCAGTGGCTGGCCCTGGTTTGATTCAAGGTCTGAATCTGGAGTCTGATTGGTTCTTCTTGGTCGCAGACATGACGTCGCTACCTGCGCTTTCCGCAAAAGTAAAATCACTTCCAGAGCACGCGAAAGGTCACGCTGTGGTTCAAATCAACTCAGCAGCAGACAAGCAAACTCTTGAAGCGCCTAAAGGCATCAAAATCACTTGGTTGATTGAAGATGAAACTGAAGAAACACTATCACAAACCGTTCGCAGCATTGAATGGTTAGACGGTCAGGTTTCAGTATGGACAGCGTGTGAATTTGAAAGCATGCGCGAGCTAAGACAGTACTTCCGTAACGAAAAAGAAGTCGCAAAAGAGAACATCTACATCAGCAGTTACTGGAAACGTGGCGTCACTGAAGATGGCCACAAAGTGCTGAAACAACAAGATGCTCAAACTTTAGCGAGCTAAAGATCATTGCTACAAAAGCACTTAAGCTAAAAGCACAAAAACAAATTGAAAACGCCCTTAACACATCATATCGTTAAGGGCGTTTTAATTTCTAACGCAAGAGATCATTTACTATGTATCAAAGCAAGCAGGGCTAGTAGGCCCTTTTAAATCAATGAGATAACTAAACCTGCAATGATAAAAACGACGCCTACACCACGTGTAACGTGCCACTTTTCCTTTAAAAAGTAGATCCCCATCACTACGCCGAAGATGATACTTACTTGCCTAAGAGCAACAACCAAGCTGACGTTCTCAGTCATGGTCATCGCAAACAGCACCAAACCATAAGTCGAAGCCATCATGATGCCGGCCCCGGCCACAGTGGCTTTCTTTCGCAGTATCCAAGCATTATGAAATTCGATTCTTTGGTTGGTTACGAATAACCAAACACTCAGCGGAATCACAATCGCCCAAAACTGAATGCCTAGGTAGAAAATCGCAGTGTGCTTGTTAGTAACGGTGGGTGTGCTTAGAGGCTCTAATAATAGAAGCGCCTCTTTATCAATGATGGAATAGCCCGTGGTACCAATAGCGGCGATTAACGCCCACAACACACCAAGATTAAGGTAAGCCTTGAGCCTCAACTCAGAGAATTGCTTAAGCGGGACAAACAAACAGCCCAATGTAATCAGTGCAAAACCCATCCATTGATTCGCCGACAATTCATAGCCGATCAACACCGTGCCTAACCCCACCATCAACACCGGAAGTGCTCGTGCCATCGGATAGATCACACCAATATCAGCTTGTTTATAGGCAGCGCCTAACCCAATCAAATAGACGATTTGACAGATCCCACTCAAGAAAACCAACTGCCAGAATGGAAGTGAGATATTTGACAGGCCAACACTGTAGGCATACCAAACCAGATAGGGAGTCAATATCGCGGCAGCGGCAAAGCCAGAGGCTAGGAAGAAAGACGAGCCCGAGCCTTGATTAGATTTACCTAGAACATTCCAACCCGCGTGAAGCAGAGCCGAAATGATCACGATGACAATGGCAGAGAATTCCATTTCATTCCTAACTTATTGACTGATAAGAGCAGTCGCTTAAAACAGGGGATAAAAAAGGCCTCCAGATAAGAGACCTTTGAACATTCCAGTTGGGCAAACCCCTAAAGTGAGATGTGCCAGCGTTCTAACGTTCGACTAGCGCTTGAGCTGTGCTATCGACTCAATACTGATCGCATCATGACGCCAATACTCAATATCGCAGTCAATCAAATCACCGTTCTGATTGTAGTTAACACGCTCAACCACCATAGCAGGAGAGCCAGAAGTCGCACGCAGAGCTTGTGCTGTTTCACCCAGTAATGACGTTGTGCTCACGCGATAACGAATCTTCTGATACACCACGCCAAAGTGCTCTCGGTATATGTCCGTCAACGACTTAGACAAGTCGTAGTCAAGCAAGTTAGGGAACAGTTCAGGTCGAATATAGTTGGTCACATACACAACCGGTCTGTCTTCAAGGTAACGAACTCTGTCTACTCGATAAACATCCGAAAAAGGTTGTAGCTCAAGAAGCTTAGTTGCTTCCTTGGTTGCTAACATGCCTTTCGCTGCCACTAATTCTGTTTTCGGCTTACGATTCTGCGACAAAGCCATATTAGTGAAGTTCAGCGTTTGAGTTGGGTCGTAGCGCAGTGGCGCTGGAGAGATAAACCAACCACGGCGGTCTTCTCGATAAATACGCCCTTCCGCTTCAAGTGAAGACAGCGCTTCACGCAACGTTACTCGTGTTGTATCAAACGATTCAGCCAGTTTGCGCTCCGCAGGCAGCTTCTGTCGTGGCGTTAACATACCCGACTCTATCTGCTCTACGATGACGTCTTTGATTTTTACGTACTGCACTTCATTTCCTTTTATTCTTGTTCTTGTCGTCAGCCACTCCTTGGCCAACTGCAATATAAATGGTTCGCTAGCGCTTGCGCCAAGCTTGGGTGCGCTTCTCAAATAACTTGTTGATTAACAGATGAATCAACTTCGCACTTGCCGCCGATATCATGATCATGACGGCCATGGCTGCTGCTGCACCGGTTTGTCCCGCATCGTCCATATTCAGTACTGAAACTGACGCAGGTATCGTATCGGTAGAATACAAGAATACTACCGCAGATGTCGTGGTAAGTGCATTAATAAACAAGTATGTCGCAATATCTAAAATCGCAGGCAAACAAACCGGCACCGTTACCTTAAAGAACAGCTTGTATTGCGGTAGGTTAACTGAAGCCGCCGTTGCTTCTATCTCTTCAGGCAGCTGTTTTAATGCGGTTAATGCCGTCATGTGCCCTACCGTGTAGTAGTGAACCACGGTGTTGATCACCAAGAACGCCATCGTGCCATACAAAAAGTTAAGTGGGTTGCTCAAGTCATTAAAGTAGAAGATGTACCCCAAACCCAACACCATACCCGGAACCGCCATCGGCACAACGCTGAGCATTTGCATCGCTTGACGAACTGGACCAAATGCTCTGCCTTTCTCAATGCAATATGCACCCAAGAAAATCAACACTGTACCGATAATAGCAGTCCAAGCACCGAGCGTTAGAGAGTTGAAGAACGGCGTCCAACCGTAGGTACTCATTTCTGAGAAATTATAGTTATTCAAGGTGAGTGCTTTGTTCCAAGGCCAGAACGTGACCATAGAACCGTATATCGCCATGCCTAGCACGATAACAACAGCAGCAGAGATGATGGTGCAATAGAGCAAACACACGCCATCACGTAGAGTGTTTGGTTCAGGTTGATACGCGACGGATCGAGTATCAAACAAGCTCTTCTGTTTCTTTTGAACCCAGCGATCCACTGTAAACGCAAGCAACGCAGGCAACAGCAACAAAATACTGGTCACTGCACCCATAGAGAAATTCTGTTGCCCTACTACTTGTTTAAAGATGTCAGTCGATAGAACGTTATAACTGCCACCAATCACCTTTGGCACACCAAAGTCACAAACCACCAGCGTAAATACAACGATCAGAGTGCTGATCAAACCATACTTTGCCGCAGGTAGCGTCACCATGAAAAAGGTTTTTAATGATGAGGTATGCAATGCTCGTGCCGCCTCATACAGACGAGCATCAGAGGTTCTTAACGAGGTGGTCAGAATCATCAAGGCGTGGGGAAAAGTCCAGAATATTAAGCCGAGTGATATACCAATCAAACCGTATACCGAATTCCCCCCTAACACTTCTTTGGCGATACCTTGGTTACCAAATAAGAAGATCAAACTGATCGCAGGAAGCAACGACGGAGCTAAAATCGGCGCTGAACCCAACACCTGAAAAAGCCCCTTGAAAGGCATACATGAACGAGTCAACGCATAGGCATAACCAAACGCTAATACACCCACGACAACCGTGACTAACAGCCCAAGTGTAAACGTGTTACCTACCGACTGCCAGAGGCTCTGCGAAGTAAAATACGTTGCGAAATTCTGTAATCCTACAAATTCACCGTCTGCGTTCTGAACACTTTTTTTCAACATTGCCCACAGTGGCATCAGAATGAATAGCGTCATGACCACTGACAAAAAAGCCAGAAGCCCGAATAGGATTACGTTGTCTTTACTTAACTGAGCAAGAAAAGGCGTTACTCGTCGTTGAATTAGCAGCTTAGATTGCATCATTTGAGTCGATTCCATGATTGTTACGCCGCCTCGTCTTTCATCACTTGCAGGCTTTCAGATGGGTAAGCTCTAAGACCTTCTTCATCAAACGCTACGTAACGAATATCGCTGCGACGCAGTTTCAATCGATTAAACTCTTTGACTGACACATCAACGATGATCTCTTTAGCCGTTGAGTCATGTTGCAGCTCGCACTCAACTCGATAGAACGCCCCAAGGAACTCGCTCGATATGATTCTGACGGGTAAAGACTCGTTAAAGCGATCAACAAACTGAATTTGTTCTGGACGCACCGCGATATCAAAACGATCGCCATGCTTTGGTGTCAAATTATCTAAAACTGGCAACGCTAACATCGACTCTGCAATGCGCATTTTGCCTTTCGCAGCAACAGATGCTTGAATGAAGTTCATGCTACCAACGAATTCAGCGACAAAGCGGCTGACTGGGTTTTGATAGATTTCTTGCGGAGCACCCACTTGTTCAATAACACCATGATTCATGACCACAATGCGATCGGCCATGGTTAAGGCTTCATCTTGATCATGAGTCACCATAATAGTGGTAATGCCCAGCTTACGCTGCAATTGACAGATCTCGTCACGCAGATGTGTTCTTACCTTCGCATCAAGTGCAGAGAGCGGTTCATCGAGGAGTAGCAAACCTGGAGACAAGGCCAATGCACGAGCGAGAGCCACGCGTTGCTGTTGTCCACCAGACAGCTGATTTGGGTATTTTTGGCCAGAAGTTGGTAAACCAATGGTTTCTAACCAAGATTCTACCGCTTCCAGAGCTTCTTTGGTCGACATCCCTTGGTTCTTCAATCCAATTGCGATGTTCTCTTCCACAGTCAAGTTTGGAAATAGAGCATAAGATTGGAATACGATGCCAAAGTCGCGCTTTTCTGGTGGCAAGAAGGTCGTATCATTACCGTTCTGCTCAATAGATCCTGAGGTCGGTAAATCCAGTCCTGCAATCGCACGTAGTAGTGTCGTTTTACCGCAGCCAGACGGGCCAAGGAAACAGACGAACTCACCTTTTTCGATCGATAGGGATATGTCTTTTAACGCTGTAAATTGGCCAAATTGTTTTACAACGTTTTCAATATTCAAATAAGTTTGGTTGCTCATACTACAGCACTCTTTAAATGGTATATACCAATTTTAAACTTTGAATATTGCAGTTGAGTGACAAATTTATAGAAGCTAAATGACAGTTATATTGCAGAAATAATAAGCATTAAAGATTGCTATTTAATCGGCATTAAAAGTTAGTTCAGAAAGCCCTCAATGACTAGCCCATTAGTCACTGAGAGCCTTAGTGTGTACCTCTAATTTAAATCTTATTTATGATTCAACCTTGTCGGCTTTACCTGCCGCACCCGCGAGCTTTGCCAATTGCTTATCCAGCCACAATGGCGTGCTACCCGAATCTTCCGCGTTCTCTTTTCTTCGAACAGCATCTCTAACCATCATTGCCCCAACCCAACGGAATGGCTCTGGCGGGAAGTGTCCTAATGGGCCTTTAGTTAAACCGCTTCGTGTCCAAGCATTGTTGATATCGAGTACCATTGAAGACAAAATTTTGCCTCCCATGCGAGTTTGAGCAACACCATTACCTGAGTAACCAAGCCCGTAATAGATGTTTTTTTGCCCTTTTAGATTACCGAAAAATGGCAATCCTGTGACGGATCGGTCAGAACCACCCGACCAGTTGTAATCGAATTCATTCTGCTCCAGTTTAGGGAACAATTTCTGGAAAGATTGATTGAGAATCGGTAGGTAATTAGTCGTTTGGTTGAACATGCTTTCAACCTGATTCGCAAACGAGAATTTATTGCCGCCTTTGCCCAACATGAGTCGTCCATCCTCAGTGTCACGGTAGTAATGAACAAAGATACGCGAATCCACCACCGCAGCTCCTTTCTCTGGACCAAACTGTTTAAGTTTTTCTGGAATTGGTTTGGTCACCACCATGTCTGACGAGACAACCACAATGCTGCGTTTGAACTCTTTGAAGTGATCAAGCATCCATGCGTTGAGTGCCAAAATCACTTTGTCGGCAAATACAGATCCGCCCTTGGTTTGGATTCGAGCTGGGGAGCCATAGTCGAGTGATGTCATCTCTGTGTTTTCGTGAATTTCGACACCCAGTTCGAGAGCGACTCGGCGTAAGCCTCTCGCCAATAACGCTGGCTGCACACTGCCCGCGGCTTCTGAGTAACAACCTTCAATATGACGCTCCGATCCCGCTTTCTCAGCCAAAGAGTTATCACACTTCTTCCAACTATTTATGCCTTGCTTGACCAACTCGTTCACAACAGGTTCCATTCCCCCCTTTTGCGCTTCATTGGTCGCCGTGTAGTAAGTACCGCTTCGATAAAGATGCGCGTCGATGTTATGTTCGTTACAGAAAGCTTCGATCTCATAAATGACCTTTTCCGATTCTTTAACCAGCCATTTTGCTTGCTCTTTGCCGTATAGCTTCTTCAACGTTGGATACTTAGTCGACCACGTCAACATGCAGCCACCGTTCGCGCCAGAAGCGCCGCTGCCACATAGGCCTTTTTCAATCACGACAACATGTTTTTCGGGTTGCTGTTGTTTGATTAAAATCGCCGTCCATAAACCCGTATAGCCACCGCCAACAATGGCGATATCACAGTTGACATCTTTTTGGAGCGGCTTAGCCGAATCTAACCCCGCATTGATGTTGCCAAACTCTTGTTCCAACGCTTGCTTGAACCAATATGAGTAGTGCTTTTTCATTTGTTGTACCTTACTTAAAACCTAAAGGCGTAAAACTAAAAAAGGAAGACCGAAGCCTTCCTTTACTGATTTCTAACTTCTAATGAACTCAATAATTAAGTAACTGAATAGGTCGTCAGATTAAGATTTTGGCTCTGATTTAGCGTCAAACTTCTCAGACCATGTTTTCAATACATCTGCGCGCTCGCTGCCCATGCGTGCAAAGTCCATTTTTGCCATGTTCTTTTCGACGTTAGGGAAGTTTTCAATGGTTGCCGTCACATCTTGGTGGCCAACAACTGGGTACATTTCGATGTAAAGCTCGTTTGCTGCTTTAGAGATAGACCAATCGACAACGCGTTGCGCTGCATCAGAAGGCTTCACAAGGCCTACCGCTTCAGATTCCCAACCGATACCTTCAGGCGTAATCACAGAAAGTGGTGCACCCTGAGTTTTTAGCTTAGCGCCACGGCTCGCCATAGAAATACCGATAGCGACTTCACCCATACCCGCTTGAACACATGGCTTAGAACCAGAGTGCGTGTAGTGAGCGATGTTTTGGTCTAGCTTCTGCATGTAGTTCCAACCTTGGTCTTCACCCATGTTTTGTAGCCACGCCGACACTTGCATGTAGCCCGTACCAGAAGACGCTGGGTTTGGCATCGCAATGTGACCTTTGTAAATAGGCTTCGTTAGATCATCCCAAGATTTAGGTGCTGGTAGGTTAAGTTGTTTCGCTACCGCTTCGTTGAAACAAACCGCATTGAAGAATGCATCGTTGCCATACCAAGCTTGAGTCGATTGCGGATCGTTGAGGTTTGAACGCAACGCTTCTACACCTTGAGGAGTGTAAGGCTTAAGAATGCCTTCTTCTTTGAGTAGAGCCATTGAGGAACCTGCAAGGCCCCACACAACTTCTGCACGAGGGTTGTTTTTCTCAGCCAATAATTTTGCCGTCATGATCCCGGTTGAATCACGAACCCATTTGATGTTGATGTCTGGGTTTTCACTTTCAAATGCGTTTTTGTATTTCGCTAAAATGTCAGTTTCAAAAGCTGTGTAAACCGTCACTTCCTGTGCTGCATAAGCATTACCAGCTAATAGAGTAACTAATGCTGCAAGTGATCCTTTCATAAAACGGTTTTTCATCATTTTCTCCAGTCAGGCTCAACTCTAAAGTGAGAATTAGCCAAGGTTAAAATTGCTAAAGCTAGAAGCTCCATCTAGAGGCTTCTATATCCATAAATTCATTTAGGTTGTTAGCACACACCCTTCACATTGGTATGTACCAGATTTCGAGTATTAAGCTAACTGGCTTTTATGACGATTAAATGAACAAAAAATGGCAGTTTAAAGATCGGAAAATTTATCAAGACAAGTGGCCAATTTTAATATGAAGCTTTTATTAAAATGATGTTTGGGCTATTTACGACCGTTTAAATTGGTTGTTAAAGTAGCTGCAAATATTGGTATAGTCCAAAATGAACATCACGAGAATTGAACATGAGAAACGAATACTTACTACTGACACCCGGTCCTCTATCTACTTCTGAAACCGTTCGCCAAGCAATGCTAAAAGATTGGTGTACTTGGGATGATGAATACAACAAAGACGTTGTTGAAGTGATTCGTAGCAAGCTAGTGACTTTGGCGACTAAGCAGGCGGGATATACAAGCGTATTAATGCAAGGTAGCGGCACAGCTTCAGTTGAAGCTACGATTGGCAGTGTTATCTCTAACAGCGGTAAGCTTCTGGTTGTTGATAACGGTGCGTACGGCACTCGTATTGCTCAAATAGCAGACTATTTAAACATTCCATGCCATGTCGTTTCCCCAGGTGAAACATCACAGCCTGACTTGAACGAAATGGAAACGGCATTGGATTCAGACATTACTCACGTTGCGATTGTGCACTGTGAAACCACGACTGGCATGCTGAATCCAATTGAAGAGATTGCCAAATTGGCAAAGCAGCACAACAAAACCGTCATTCTTGATGCGATGTCGAGCTTCGGCGGCATCCCGATGGATATTGCTGACTTAGGCATCGACTACATGATCAGCTCGGCAAATAAATGTATTCAAGGCGTACCGGGGTTCGGCTTTGTTATCGCCAAGCAATCGGAACTAGAGAAGTGCAAAGGCCAAGCTCGCTCATTGAGCCTTGACCTGTTTGACCAATGGCACTGCATGGAAAGCAACCACGGTAAATGGCGCTTCACCTCCCCGACCCACACAGTGCGTGCTTTTTACCAAGCCTTGCTTGAATTAGAACAAGAAGGAGGCATTGAAGCTCGTCATAATCGTTACCAAACCAATCAAACCACATTGGTTGCTGGCATGCGCTCTCTAGGTTTTGAACCTCTGTTAAATGATGACCTTCATTCACCGATCATCACCTCTTTCTATTCTCCAACTCATAGCGATTACCAATTCAAGGAATTCTATGATCGTTTGAAAGAACAAGGTTTTGTGATTTACCCGGGCAAGGTTTCAAACGCAGACTGCTTCCGCATCGGCAACATCGGTGAAGTTTACCCGTCAGACATTGAAGCCCTCATTGGCGCAGTGAAGAACGCTATGTACTGGGACATCAAATAATGACGATGACCAATCAAGAGGCAGTTCTAAAAGCGACACACTTTCGAAGCGAAGGCGATGTGAACACCACGCCAGCGCGTGAGAAATGGAACGAGTCGCTAAACGATGATGCAACTCAAGCGATATTAAAACGTGACTCTGACGTATTTCTTCATCAAGCGATGTCAACGCCTTGCCTAGACACACTTGAAGTAGCCGAAGGCATCTACATTCAAGATGCGACTGGCAAGAAGTACATGGACTTTCACGGCAATAATGTTCACCAGCTAGGTTATGGTCACCCACACATCATCAATAAGGTGACTCAACAAATGGCGTCATTGCCGTTTTCACCGCGTCGCTTTACCAATCAAACTGCAGTTCAATGTGCTGAGAAACTCACACAGATCTGCGGTGGTGATTTGAATCGCGTGTTGTTTGCTCCCGGTGGCACATCAGTGATCGGCATGGCGCTCAAACTAGCTCGACATGTCACTAACAACTTCAAAGTCGTTTCATTGTGGGATTCCTTCCATGGTGCGTCGCTGGATGCAATTTCAGTGGGTGGTGAAGCCTGTTTCCGCGAAGGTATGGGGCCGTTGATGGCTGGCGTAGAACGTATCCCACCAGCAGTTTCCTATCGTGGTGCTTTCCCGCTCAATGACTCTTTTTCGCTTCGCGGGCAAAGCGCAGGCGATAACAATGAGACTGCATGTGATGTGCACTATGCCGATTACCTTGAGTACGTAATTGAAAAAGAAGGAGGTATTGGCGCCTTCATTGCAGAAGCGGTTCGTAACACAGACGTGCAAGTGCCAAGTAAGGCTTATTGGAAGCGAATCCGTGAGATCTGTGACAAACACAACGTCCTATTGATCATTGATGACATCCCAAACGGCATGGGTCGTAGCGGGGAATGGTTCACTCACCAAGCGTTTGATATCGAACCTGACATCCTTTGTATCGGTAAAGGTTTTGGCGGTGGTTTGGTTCCAATTGCAGCCATGATCACTAAAGACAAATACAACACGGCAGCGCAAGTATCTCTTGGTCACTACACCCATGAGAAAAGCCCTATTGGCTGCGCGGCAGCACTGGCTACCATGGAAGTGATTGAGCAAGAAAACCTACTTGAAAAAGTACAAGCGGACAGCGCATTCGTGCGTGAGCAGCTGCTTCAGATGAAAGAGAAATACCCAGTTATTGGTGACGTTCGCGGCATCGGCCTACTTTGGGCCGTGGAGTTGGTCACTGACCATATCACCAAAACCCGAGCGTTCGATGAGGCAGAAGCCGTACTTTACCAATGTCTGAACGATGGCCTGAGCTTTAAGGTGTCACAAGGTAACGTGATTCAATTGAGCCCGCCATTGATCATCAGCCGCAGTGAACTAGAAGTCGCTCTGTCTATATTCGAAAATGCGATAGCGAAAGTCTGCAAAGATTTTGAATACCTTTAATTCACTCTCTAAATCAACATTAAAACCAATAACCTAAAACAATCATTCGTCCTTCCAACAACTGAACTGGGAGTGACACAAAAATAGGACACTATTATGAACACGACATCACCTATCCAAGCGGTTATCTTTGACTGGGCAGGCACTATCGTTGATTTTGGATCATTTGCTCCGACTAGCATCTTCGTTGAAGCATTCAGACAAGGTTTTGACTTTGATATCGACTTAGCAGAAGCGCGTGAACCTATGGGGATCGGCAAATGGGATCACATCCAAGCGGTCGGTCGAATTCCAGCTGTTGACGCTCGTTGGAATGCTCAGTTCGGACGCTCGATGACCAGTGAAGACGTTGACGCGATCTACGCGGCATTCATGCCTCTTCAAAAAGCGAAAGTAGCCGATCACGCAGCACCTATTTTGAATGCGATAGAAGTCGTGAATAACCTAAAAGAAAAGAACGTAAAAATAGGCTCTTGTTCTGGTTACCCACGAGAAGTGATGGATGTGCTAATCCCTGCTGCTGCAGATTACGGTTATCTTCCTGACAACGTAGTAGCGACTGATGACTTACCGCAAGGCGGTCGCCCCGCTCCATTCATGGCGCTTAAAAACGTCATTGACCTAGGTGTGACGAACGTCGCTGCGTGTGTGAAAGTGGATGACGCTGCACCGGGTATCGATGAAGGCCACAACGCAGGCATGTGGACAGTAGGCCTTATACTATCAGGCAACGAAGCAGGCTTAACGTATCAAGAATATTTAGATGCAGACGAGACAACACTTGCAGCTGCGCGAGAAAAAGCAAACGTGAAGCTAAACAAATCAAACCCACACTACCTGATCGATACCATTGCAGATCTACCAGGTGTTATTGCGGACATTGAAAAGCGGTTGTTAGCCGGTGAGCGCCCTTAATAGCTTAACCTCCGCTCCCCCCCTACAACTCCGGCTATGTAGGCAAACATTCAGTACACATGAAAATGAAACCTCATATCACCTAAAAATGATACGAGGTTTCTTAGTTTCCAAGATTTGAGACAACATTTTTTCAACAAAAAAGCTATAAATAGCGCCTTGAAAACTATGAATACCAACAATCTGATTGACTATCATACGCAATCAGACTAACAATATATTAGTAGTACTTTAAAAGCTCTACCTGAATCAACGCCTTGATTTACTTACGGTCGCAGTGTCTTAGCCAGTAAGTTATCGCTTTACAGGTCAGTTCAGATAACAATAAAAATTAATCCAAGGATAAGATTATGAAAAAACTATCTAAAATCATGTGTGCTGTCGTCGCAGCTTCCGGCTTCGCTGCTGCTCCCTCAATCGCTGGAACCACGTATGTGGGTGCAAAAGTCGGGATGGGTTGGCTAGATAGTGCGTGTGTGGATGGCGTAAGCTGTGAAGACGATTCAGTGGCGGGGGGTATTTACGGTGGCTATAACTTTTCTGACAAGTTTGCTCTTGAACTGAGCGCAGACTACCTAGGAGACTACGATACAAGCTTTAATAGCACAGGAACTTTGAAGCAATATAGTGATTCAATCGTCGCTATCTCTCTGAACCCTATGTATCGACTCGCTATCCAACAAAAATTTGATATTTTCTTCAAAGCCGGCCCTGCTTACATCATGCACGATGACGAAGATGACGTAGTATTGTCTCTTGGTATCGGTGCTGAAAAGCAATTCGCTGAAGACTGGGCACTGCGTGTTGAATATCAATACTTCGATGATTTCGATGATAAATTCGTGCAAGACTTAAACTCTAACCTTGTTACCGTTGGCCTTAGCTACAACTTTGGTACAGGTAATACTACAGCTTCAGCAGCCGCCGCTTCTGCAGCCGTTGTAACACAAGCTCCTTCTGAGCCAATTGCCGAACCAGAAGTCGTTGTTGTTGAAGAAGAAGTTATTGTGACTAAAGCGAAAACTGAAAGCTTCTCTCAAGGTATGTTTGAAACAAACAGCACTGAATTATCTTCAGAAGGCAAAGCAGCATTAGCACCACTAGTTGAAGTACTGCAAGCTCACCCTCAATCATCAGTTAATGTTGTTGGTCACACTGATTCAACAGGTGCAGCTGAATACAACATGATGATCTCTAAGAAACGTGCCGCTGCTGTAGCTGCATACATTGAAGAACAAGGCATCGAAGCAGACCGTATTACAGCTTCAGGTGAAGGGGAAGAAAACCCTGTAGCATCAAACGCTACAGCTGAAGGTCGTGCGCAAAACCGTCGTGTTGACGCAACGATCCCAAGCTTCGAATACCAAGAAAAAGCGCAAATAGAAGAAGTTATCGTAGAAACTGCTGAATAATAGCACTCTACCTTAATTAAAATAATAAGGGCGGAGCACTTTCAAGTGCTCCGCCCTTTTCTTTACAGGCTCTCCCCATATGCCGTCAGCTATAAGTAGAACCCGTAAAAATCAGTCTACCGCCAAGCTGTACAATCAGAGACTAGACTATTTCCCAGCTGTGGGTCATCTCTACACCAGCACCCAGCATTAAGCATACTGAACAGTATTTTTCTAATGAATCCGCACAGACCTTAGCAACCAACTCAGGATCAAGATTTTCACCCGACACTTCAAAGTGAATGTTAATCACAGTAAAGATTTTTGGCGCCGTTTCACGACGTGTCGTTTCAAGTTTTGCATTGCAACCCGTGATGTGCTGACCTGCAGATTTCAAGCCATCAACCACATCAACAGAGCTACAACCGCCAGCAGCCATTAACACCATTTCCATAGGGCTTGGCGCGGTAGCACCGCCACTGCCGTCCATAACGACAGAGTGACCTGATTGGGATTGACCTAGGAATTTAAAGCCTTCGACCCATTTAACTTCTGCTTGCATGCTGTTCCTTAGATGTACGGAAACCGCCATCATTATCTATTCTATCAATAATGGATACACTACTACTGGCAGCATTTATGAGCAAGATTTTCTGTTTGAGATATTTATTTCATGAATTGTGTAATTTTTTACATCTAAACCCTGTCTCTATTCGTACATTCAAAATCGAATGAGAAAAACGTCAAGATGAGGTATCTATGAATAAATTATCTAAAATATTGGTATCACTCGTGGTTGCACTACCACTGACTTCGTTGTTTATAAGCCATGCTGGCACTGCCAATACAATGGATAAAGCGATGGATTCAGGTAAAAGTGAAATCGCGACACTGGCCGGTGGTTGTTTTTGGTGTACAGAATCCGACCTAGAAAAGCTGACTGGTGTCACCGACGTTATCTCTGGTTATTCCGGTGGTGAATTAGAAAACCCAACCTACAAACAAGTCTCATCAGGCAAGTCTGGACACATCGAAGTGATCAGCGTGACTTACAATCCAGATGTAGTGAGCTATGAGCAAGTGCTTGACCAATTCTTCCGACACATCGACCCAACCGATGACAAAGGCTCATTCGTAGATAGAGGTCCTCAATATCGACCTGCTATTTTCTATCATAACCAACAGCAAAAAGACATTGCTCAGAACTTCATGATGGAGATCGACAAAGCTCAGATCTTTGGTGAGCCACTAAAAACAGAGCTGATTAAGTTTGAAAAATTCTGGCCAGCAGAAGAATACCATCAAGATTATTACAAGAAGAGCAAAGTTCGTTACAACTACTACCGCTACGCTTCTGGTCGTGATCAGTACCTAGATAAAATCTTCGGTGATGATAGAAAAGAAAATCCGAAAACGATCCGCCAAATCATCGATGGCAAAAATGCGACAGCTAATACTAAAACATACACCAAACCATCTGATAAAGAGATCAAAGCCAAGCTAACAACACTTCAGTACGAAGTGACACAAGACGATGCAACAGAGCGTCCTTTTGATAACAAATACTGGGATAACAAACAGGAAGGTATTTACGTCGACATCGTGACAGGTGAACCTTTGTTCTCTTCAAAAGACAAATACAAATCAGGTACTGGTTGGCCGAGCTTTACCCAACCAATCAGCGAGGCTTATGTGGTAACCACCACTGACTACAAGCTGCTTTACCCAAGAACAGAAGTTCGTAGCCGTTTTGGTGATTCCCATCTAGGACATGTATTTAAAGATGGTCCAAAACCAACAGGGTTACGCTACTGCATGAACTCAGCCGCAATGCGCTTTATCCCTGCAGATAAATTAGCCGAGGAAGGCTACGAAGAATACGTAGAGATGTTCGAGGGCTAAGTGCTCAAAAAGTTATTCTAAACATCTAATAATGAAGCCAGCATATCGCTGGCTTTGCTCTATAAAGGTAGAGAACAAAAGTGATTTCTGCTAATTTCTAACTCACTATTTCTGCGGCAGTACACACAATGAATGAATTCATAACCCAAGTACAAACCTACATTAACCAGAGCCATAGTGATTGGGCAAACAGCGTCCTATTCATCACTATTGCGAGCTTTTTCGCGTGGGTCGCTTGGCGAATTATCCATAATCGCTTAGAAATTCTGGTTCAGAAAACCCCATTCCACTGGGATGACCTACTGCTAGAGGCGCTAAAAACACCTGTCAGTACATTACTCTGGTGTTGGCCTGCAACTGTCTCTGTGGGGTTAATCCTTCAAGACCAGTTTGGTAATGAAATTAATTGGTTAAAAACACTTAAGCACATATTAATTATCTGTACCTTCGTTTGGTTTACCTTGCGAATGATCACCAACACTGAAGCGTACGTCTTAGAACAAAAAACCAGAGACGAAACCACAGTGCAAGCTATCGCGAAAGTCGCTCGCTTGTTCTTTATGGTGATGGGCGGTCTGACCATCATGCAGGCGTTTGGGCTTAGTCTTTCCGGCTTACTGACCTTCGGTGGTGTTGGTGGTTTGATCGTCGGTTTGGCAGCAAAGGATCTACTGTCGAATTTCTTTGGCGGCATGATGATTTACTTCGACCGTCCTTTTAAAGTCGGTGATTGGATACGATCTCCTGATCGCCAAATCGAAGGTACTGTCGAGCGTATTGGCTGGCGTATGACCATCATTCGCACTTTTGATAAGCGACCTTTATACGTGCCAAATTCTGTATTCAGCAACATTGTGGTGGAGAACCCATCAAGAATGCTGAATCGAAGAATCAATGAAACCTTCGGGCTTCGTTATCAAGATGCAGACAAGCTCGCTCTGATTGTGGATGACGTAAAAACCATGCTTGAAACTCACCCAGATATTGATGCAAAACAGACGCTGATCGTTAACTTTGATAAGTTTGGTCCATCAACCCTTAATTTCTTTATCTACACCTTCACCAAAACGGTTAACTGGGTGAGATACCACAAAGTTAAGCAAGATGTCCTGCTGCAGGTGTTGGCGATTATTCATAAACACAATGCTGATATCGCCTTCCCAACACAAACGCTCAAGATCGATCCTCAAGATTTTGGC
This sequence comes from Vibrio sp. 10N.261.46.E11, assembly GCF_041472735.1. Taxonomy (NCBI): domain Bacteria; kingdom Pseudomonadati; phylum Pseudomonadota; class Gammaproteobacteria; order Vibrionales; family Vibrionaceae; genus Vibrio; species Vibrio sp. 10N.261.46.E11. The sequence goes on along the minus strand of NZ_JBFRQW010000062.1, from coordinate 15,636 downwards.
GAAGCTCAGGACATGGCCACTTCTAATCCAGAAGGTCATCGATAAGTATGGCTATGTTGCTTATCGTTTATAGCTTGTCGTTAAGTCGATGGGTTATCGATAAGTAAGTCGGTTATTGCTAAGTAAACTGGTTATCGATAAAGAAACAGAGTGAAGCGTGGTAACATGGCGCCAGTATTCAAATACACCTAATTACCACTCTATGATTTTACCTGTGATCCTAGCTGGCGGCTCCGGAAGTCGCCTCTGGCCTCTGTCTCGCGAACTTTATCCTAAGCAATTTCTCAATATTGCTGGCAAACAGTCGATGCTTCAGCAAACACTTCAACGCCTGCAAGGGCTTGAGAAGCACTTAACAGATAGTACCTGCGATGCCCCACTCATCATCTGTAATGAAGAACACCGCTTTATTGCTGCAGAACAAGTTCGCGCCGCTAAAATCCAACACAGTGGAATCCTATTAGAGCCTGTAGGTAGAAATACAGCCCCAGCTATTGCGCTTGCTGCCCTGCAGGCTCTAAGTAAATCAGTAGATAAGAAACCAAACGAATATGACCCTGTCTTATTAGTGTTGGCGGCCGATCATCACATCGCTAAAACCTCTGAATTTCAACAAACAATTAGCCGTGGTATTGATTACGCAAAACAAGGCAAACTGGTGACATTCGGTATAACCCCAAGTGCTCCAGAGACCGGCTATGGTTATATCAAACAAGGCCCATCACTTGCCTCTAGCCTGCAAATAGAAGCCAACGCTACCGAGCAACCAATCCATGACGCCTACACCATAGAGTGCTTCGTAGAAAAGCCCGATAGAGAAACTGCAGAAGCGTACATCCGCTCAGAACAATACTTATGGAACAGTGGCATGTTCATGTTTAAGGCATCTCGCTATATTGCGGAACTCGCCGAACACCACCCAGAGATATTAGCGGCTTGTAAACTTGCTCTTGCGCAGCAAAATACCGACCTAGACTTTATCCGTATAGACGCTGAAGCATTCAAAAGCAGCCCGAGCGATTCCATCGATTATGCTGTGATGGAAAAGACCTCACACGCCGCAGTGATCCCAATGGATGTCGGTTGGAATGACATCGGTTCATGGTCTTCTATCTGGGATGTAAGCGACAAAGATGAGCACAATAACGTCATTGAAGGTGATGTATTAACCGTCGATTCTCAACACAACTACATTCATGCTGAAAATAAGCTGGTCGCGACTGTAGGTGTCGACAATCTGATCATTGTCGAAACCAAAGATGCAATATTAGTTGCCGATAAAGACAAGGTTCAGGGCGTGAAATCGATTGTAAGCCAACTGAATCAAGCCGGCCGAACAGAACACATTCACCACCGAGAAGTCTTTAGGCCTTGGGGTAAATACGATGTGGTCGATCTAGGTAAGCGCGACAAGGTAAAGCGTATCACCGTAAAAGCAGGACATAAGCTTTCACTGCAAATGCATCACCATAGAGCAGAACATTGGGTAGTCGTGGCTGGCACTGCGAAAGTGACCAACAACGATAAAACGTATCTAATCGAAGAAGATCAATCCACTTACATTCCGTTAGGTCATATTCACAGCCTAGAGAACCCTGGCGAGACACCTCTTGAAATGATTGAAGTACAAACCGGCAGTCACTTAAGTGAAGACGACATCATTCGATATCAAGACAGCTATGGGCGAGATGTTCGAAACCAACAAGCTGATTCACCTCACAACAACAAATCGAAATAAATCGGCGACAATCAAATGAAACCAACATTAGATCTTAGCTGCTTCAAGAACAACGACATTCGCGGCATCACTGGTGAGCAAATCAATGAACCGTTTGCCTATCTGCTTGGAAAAGCGTTTGGTGGATATCTTTTGTCACGAAATGCCAAAGATTCAGATGCATCGGCTCAAGTCGTGATTGGTCGTGATAACCGAGAAACGTCCCTTTCATTACAAGAAGCCATAACCAAAGGCTTAATCGAGTCTGGAATAACCGTCGTTGACCTTGGAATGACTGGCACTGAAGAAGTCTACTTTGCGACTCGTCACCTACAAGCGATTGGCGGAATCCAAATTACGGCAAGCCACAACCCAATCAATTACAACGGAATGAAATTAGTAGGTGTAGACGCTAGCCCGATAAGTAAAAACAGTGGGTTAGATGAAATCAAACGACGCATTGCAGAGCTTAATCAAGAGCTGAACTGCTATTTACCGTTCGTTCATGCACAACCAAGTAACTCTAGTAGATCGACCAGTATTCTCGCCCCTTATGTAGACCACCTACTCTCTTATATATCTCCTTCTGAGCTTTCACCTATGAAAATTGTGGTGAACGCAGGGAACGGCGTCGCAGGGCGTATTATTGATGATTTAGAAGCTCGCTTTGTCACGCTCGATATTCCGATCACCTTCATCAAGGTTCACCATACTCCTGATGGAACATTCCCTAATGGCATTCCGAACCCATTGATTAAAGAAAACCAAACCGCCACCAGAGACGCCGTTTTACAAAGCTCGGCCGATCTTGGTATTGCTTGGGATGGAGACTTCGATCGCTGCTTTTTCTTTGACGAGACAGGCAATTACATTGAAGGTTATTACATTGTCGGGTTGCTTGCTGAAGCATTCTTGTTAAAAGAGCCCAACGCCACTGTATTACACGATATGCGCATGACATGGAATACGATTGAAGTCGCCAACACACATGGTGGAAAAGCCATTGGGATTAAAGCGGGACACGCACTGATCAAAGAGAAGATGCGTGAAACGAATGCTGTCTACGGGGGGGAAATGAGCGCACATCATTATTTTCGTGATTTTGGATATTGCGATTCAGGAATGATTCCTTGGCTACTGGTTATTGAACTGATGTCGAAAACCCAACAGTCTCTTAACCAACTGACCAGCGCAAGTATGAATAGGTTCCCCTCGTCCGGAGAGCTTAATCGCAAAGTATCCAACCCAGAGCAAGTCATGGCTTGTGTGTTATTGCACTACCAAGATAATGCCGTTGAGATCGATCACACAGACGGGATCAGCATGAATATGGGCACATGGCGCTTCAACTTAAGAAAGTCTAATACAGAGCCATTAATACGCCTTAATGTAGAAACCAGACGAGATAGAGCTTTGCTATCACTTAAAGTCGACGAGCTACTGTCTTTTCTTATTTAAGAGTCCAAGGCGCTTTCCGTTTAAAACTAAAATCCACAAAAAAGCCCTTACTAGCGATTGCTAATAAGGGCTTTGAATTTTTAGCCGCTTAGCGACTGGCTGTAATAATTAGATTACTTGTTACGACGCGCTTCAACAGCACCTGCAAGTTGGCGAAGTACTGTTTCAGTATCTTCCCAACCAATACATGCATCAGTAACAGATTGGCCGTAAGTTGCAGCTTTACCGTCAACTAAGTCTTGGCGCCCCTCAACTAGGTGAGACTCAATCATCACACCAAAGATAGCTTTGTCACCGCCAGAGATCTGTGCACTTACGTCATCAGAAACGTTCATTTGGCGCTTGAACTGCTTTGAGCTGTTCGCGTGGCTGAAATCAATCATCACCTTCTGTGGAAGACCTGAAGCTTCTAGCTCTTCTTTAATCTTACCAACGTGCTCTGCACTGTAGTTTGGCTCTTTACCACCACGTAGGATGATATGACAATCAGGGTTACCTGCTGTTTCAACGATCGCTGAGTGGCCGTATTTAGTTACCGACAAGAAGTGGTGAGAAGCGCTTGCAGAGCGAATTGCGTCTGTTGCGATCTTGATGTTGCCATCCGTACCATTCTTAAAGCCAACTGGGCAAGATAGGCCTGAAGCCAGTTCACGGTGAACCTGAGATTCTGTCGTACGTGCGCCAATTGCGCCCCAGCTGATTAGATCGGCAACGTATTGCGGCGTGATCATATCTAGGAATTCACTCGCCGTAGGCATTCCCATGTCAGTTAGATCAAGTAGTAACTTACGTCCTAGACGAAGACCGTCATTTAGTTTGAACGTGTCGTTCATGTACGGGTCATTGATTAGGCCTTTCCAGCCAACAGTGGTACGTGGTTTTTCAAAGTAAACACGCATTACGATTTCAAGGTTATCGCCTAGTTCGTCGCGTAGCACTTTCAAACGTTTACCGTACTCAAGCGCAGCTTCTGTATCATGAATAGAACATGGGCCAACAATAACAAGTAAGCGATCATCGCTATCTTCTAAAATATTGTGGATCGCTTTGCGGCTTTCAAAGGTTGTAGAAGAAGCAATTTCTGTCGCTGGAAACTTTTCTAAAACAGCAACAGGTGGTAATAACTCTTTTACTTTGTTAATTCTTACATCATCAGTCTGGAACATTGCTTACTTCTTCCTATTTTCTATCCTTGAGGCTGAATGCACGTTATCTCACGTCACTTTCCATCAGCATTTATCTTCTTGTTCCCTGTAACTTAACGAGTAAAAACCACAGTTTCAATCACTAATTAAAAAAAAACGCAATTTATTTTATGTTTTATATTTAAAACACCCCGTATAACATTATTTACACTTTATCGATTGCGCAATTATCAGGTAAGGTAAGAACACCTAGCTTCAAACTCGGTGATTTCTAGTTCGGGTGGTATATAGAGAATTACACAGGCGAAACAGGAGGAGGTGTGACGACGAAAGAAGCTGAAAATAGCTAACTGGTTGATAGGATTGCTATCGCAACCTTATCTTGACCTCGCTCGCTTTGAGAAAAGCCTCAAAGCGGTGCGCCCTTCAAGTTCAATCGCACAATTTACTTAATAAAGTGGCTTCGGGCTTGTTCAACACTCGGGATTTAGTGTTGGCTGCGCAACACCTTAAGCCTTATTTGTTATGTGACTAGCACCTTTGATAGGCAGATTGAGCGTTTTACACCAACATACTTTCCATACGCACTCGATTCTGAGTAAGAGTTGCGCTCATAGAAACTGACTGCTTTTGAGTTAACTCTACGTGTCGACAGAATAGCTTTTCGATACCCTTTGTTAACTGCGTAGCATTCGAGTTGTTTCAGCAAGTAGGACCCTGCACCAGATTTGTTGGAGTACATTCGCTTTAGTTCACAAACTTCATTTTCATGGTATCGAAACACTCCACATGCTACTGCGACAGTATTTAGATATACCACGATGCATCCATCTTTCGAAGAATCAAAAGTATCAGATGCAAACGAGCTTTCACCAGAGTCACGGGTAATTTGAGCCAGTGATGAGTTCAATTCAGCGACCAACGACTGAAAATCACTGTTACTTGGTTCTACTTTCTTGTGTTCGAATTTCATACCTGTCACATAACGAATGACATGGATTCCCCCTACCGAGGATCTGCCACACTTATGTGGTACTTAATTGCACTGGAGGCACCATGTCTGATTATTCTTATTTCTGCGGTATCGATCTAGCTAAAAACCACTTTAGTCTTCATGACGTAGACCAAAATGGTAAAGTCATACTTCATAAGTCAATAGCCCGATCTAAATTATTGACTACAATAGCAAATATACCTCTCATGCGTATAGGCGTTAAAGCGTGTGGTGGTGCACATTATTGGGCAAGAACGCCTAAGAAACTCGGTTACGACGCATGAATTATGGATACTGGCTTTGCGCGTGTTGAAGTGAGCCGAACCACGTAGCCGAAGGCATCGAAAATAAGGGGAATGGCATTGACGAAAACTGAGGAGATGTGACGACGAAAGAAACGAAAAATAGCTAACTGTTTGATAAGATTGCTATCGCAACCTTATCTTGGCCTCGCTCGCCTTGAGAAAAGCCTCAAAGCGATGTGCCCTTCAAATGCAATAGTACAATTTAATTAATAAAGTCGCTTCGGGCTTGTTGAACACTCGGGATTTAGTGTTGACTGCGTAACACCTTAATCCTTATTGGTTTATTTTTTGTTAGTTGACCGTACCACTACGGTCTAAAACCGGCAACGCGTAATAACGGTGTAATATTATTTTTTGAAAACTACTTTATAGTTATTCCTACCTACTTAGTCAGTAGGAACTCAAGCAAGTTAAATCGAAAGTGAATCAATATATATCAATAGGATTAACATAATGAATACTGCCGAAGCTACAAAAACAATTAAATTGGAATATAACAAAGCAATAAAATTGGAACACGGGAATGTTGCAGAAATGCGTAAAACTAACGAGGGTTCAAATTCTCAAGTCGTCATAAAGAATTTAAGTTCACAGAATACTATTACCATATCTATTACTCTAGGGAAAGACGGAAGTACACAAAAAATAGCACCAAAAGAAGAGCTGTTTTTTCATGATACACCAAGTGACTTTGATGGAAAAGTACTACAAATTTTCAATCAAACATCTAGTCAACATGCTGGAACAGCTGAAATCACTGTCAATGGCGTGAGATAAAATAATGTAGCTGAGAGCAAAGCCTCAACTACATTAAATTTTTCGACTAAACTTCAAAGTTACCTCCAAAAGGTTAATAAGTGCAACTTACGTTCTAATAATGGGCTAAAAATTGTTTGCTAAAATGTTGAGAAACGAAAACAGAAAACTGTTTTTAGTCCTTATTTATTAGCTTGTTATATGCCAGAACTACCAAAAGCGCCACCATGATTTTTTATTTAGAAAGTTAAGAAGTTTAGCGTTGTCGTAACATGGCCACAGAGAGTTTTAATATTTGCAAATTCTTCAGCTTCTCCTTCCTACTCTCCAATTTTATTCTCTAAGTCTTCGCATCCGGAACACCACGCGTCCGGCCTAGGGCTTTCTGGTTGCTCAATTGACCACCAAAAACCTCTAGGGTTTCCATCTTTCAGACTCTCAACAGTGTGCTGCCAGACATAAGTTTGTTGCTGCTTTCCATGCTCACAACATTCAATATACTCGATTTCATCAACCATACTTCAGTGTCATATAACGAATGACATGGATTCGCCCGTCTTGAGAAGTACCTCAAAGCGATGAGCCCTTCAAATGCAATCGTACAATTTACTTAATAAAGTGGCTTCGGGGTTGTTCAACACTTGGGATTTAGTGTTGGCTGCGCAACACCTTAATCTTTATTCGTTATATTCACTCTTACGTCTAAGTGAATAATTTACCGACTGTTTTCATCGGAATAAACATTCTTACACGACCATTGATTTCACAAAGAACCTCGAAACCATATTTTGCGTAGAATGACTCAGCTTGTTCAGTTAAACAATCGACAACAATGGCATAAGCTCTCATGTGAGAGTTAATTTCCCAAAGATATTCAAGAGCTTTGATTAAGCTAACTTTACCTAACCCACTTCCATGAAATTCTTTATGAACTGCCAGTTGAGCTAAAAGGAAAACAGGAATTGGATAGCGTGGTAATTTTTTAGCCATCGCTTGTGGCAACGTATCACGGCTAATTGAACTTGGCGCAATACTATAAAATGAACAAATTGGATATTTTTGATTTGGCAGTGGCACAGAAGCAGGCAAAACCATAGTGCGGCTAATACCTGCTTGCATATGTTTAGCGGCTTGAGTTTGGACAAAATCATTTAACTCTTTTTCACCGCAGTCAAATGATGCTCTATCGTGTTGTGATTTATCCAATTCTTTGAAAGTTTTGGAATAACTCACTTAAACTCACCACTTTTAGTAAATGCAGCAGCTTCAAGTAATGCTTTATTCGGAGCCTTAGCCTCGTCACAAGCAATCATGAATTGATCAAATACATTTGCTTCAACAGTGATACCTTCATGCTCAGAAATTACCTGAGTTGAATCTTCGTCCATTAGACGAACAACGTATTCAGTTAAGCTTTTTAAACCAAGTAAAGCTGAAGCTTTCTCAGCCTTAGCTTTGATTTCTTCATCCAAGCGAATATCAAGTCTTGCAGTAGCCATAAAACCTCCAATCGTACGGAGTAATTCCGTAACTAAATTGAGTATAAGATTTAGACAACCAAAGTACAACTTGTACGGAGCTAATACGTATTTAATTTTTAAGTTTTGTAAATATAACGCCTAACATAAGGTGCACAACGACAAACTGACCAAGCGCACTTCATACTCACAGCCGACAACGAAACTTGCACCCACACCTGCACATTATTGTGGCAGCAGGCCAATACGATGCATCAAGACAAACGTGGCAAAAAGGCAACAAGCATTACCTTTTTAACGCATTTGCTTTGGCCAAAGTATGGCGGGTAAGAATGCTAGAAGCGATTAATCAACACCCAACGTTGTGGCTGCCGAGTGGTATTCCCAAACAATGGGTCGTCGATTATAGGCAGGTTGGTTACGGTCAGTCGCCGCTCAACTATTTGTCGCGGTATCTCTATCGTGGTGTGTTGGAGTGAGCCGACCCACCTAGCCGAAAGGCATTTGATAATAAGGAGAATGGTATTGATGAAACCAAAGGAGATGTGACGACGAAAGAAACGAAAAAAGCTAACTGGTTGATAAGATTGCTATCGCAACCTTATCTTGACCTCGCTCGCCTTGAGAAAAGACTCAAAGCGGTGCGCCCTTCAAATGCAATTGTACAATTTACTTAATAAAGTGGCTTTGGGCTTGTTCAACACTCGGGATTTAGTGTTGGCTACGCAATACATCAATCCTTATTCGTTATATTTTTATTGTATTAAAGTGCCTTCCAAATAAATGAAGTGACATCTCTAGGCATAAAAGTACTTTCATCATGTTGTAAATAATCAAATCCACTATATATTTGAAACTCATCCATTTCATGCTCAAAAATAATACAAAATGGTTCACAATAAGTCGCATCTGCACGTAATGTATCACTGATGAATACGTTATCAGAGTAATCTATATGTTCACTTTTGAATGGGTGAGTTGTACGGAAGTATTTAATTTTATATGACTCAAATAATTTATAATTACTCAAAATAGGTATAGATCTATGTATTCTGCTAGCAATAAAACTCAAATAGTGCGAAAGCTGATACAGCTTTAATAAATAGTTTGATAATTTAGCTTCTATTTCCAAAAATTCATCTTTATTCAAAAAATCATCACCTGCATGCGGTATTTGATAAGACGTTATTTCACGAAGATCTCGTAGAGTTTTTGAAAAACTTTCAAATTCATTTTTATCAAAAATTTTTCTTTTTCCCTGACAATAGTGATTCATAAACATATTAATTGATTGGCTGTGACCTAACCTAGGATCAAATTTTTCCATTGGTGTTAAATAAAGAACCGATTTGACAGCATGTAAAAAAGAATAATATTTAGTAAAAAATACCGAAGCAATACAGTACTGTTTTTCTGTTAGCTTAGACTCTGTGTACATAAGTGAAGAATGAAAAATTTGTCGGAAAGATCTAAAGCTCCTAAAGTGCCAATCCATAGAGTTTTCATTTTTAGAGAAATCAACTTTATTTTTAAAGTACTCAACATTAGCTGAATGGAATTTATTAATACTCTTTGGGGTTTTTAATGTCTCATCCAACAAATTGAAATTCGCGTGATATTCAAAAAACTGATTTAATCGTTCATTCATAAAGAGGTATGCACCTAAAATATAACGCCGCATTAAGCGGACTAAAATTGTGGGTTATACTGTGAAGCGAAGCGGAACGTAACCCACTGTTTTAGTTCCGTTTAAATGCCTTGTTATGCCTGATGATCAGGTATTTCACTCAAAAAATCAGTTCCACCAATATCAAGTTTCATTTGAGTGAAAAGAGTACTTAATTGTCCTCGGTGATGTGTTTGATGATTAAATAAATGACTCACCAATTCACCAAAGTCGCGCTTACTCACCACCCCTTTAGAGTTTGAATACTCAAATAGCATTTTAAAATCATTTTCTTCAACTTCACTTTTAAGCCATTTGCATATTAAAAAATCAACTTTTTTACGTGTTTCAAATAACAATGTGAAATCAGGAATAATAACATCATCTAACCCATTGGGTTTAGGTAGGTCTGATAACGTAGCCAAGGATACGTATCTGTCTGAATGCTTAGAAAATCTAGTTAACCAAATAAGATCACCTACTAAAATATGATTAAGAGTTCCAATTATAGATTTAAAGAATGCTCCTCGATTTTCAGTTCTATCAAAATCATTTAGCTCTTCAACTATTCTGTAAAATTGGTTATTCATGCGCTGATTGTAATCAGACATTAGGGTAAAGTGACTCTGTAAGTTCATAGGATTCCTTTAGGCATAACGCCAAGCTAAGCTGTGAATGCGCGTGTGCCATAATGAAGCGAAGCGAAATCGGCACGCGTTCACGAATCAGACTTAAGCGCCTTGTTATATTTATTGCCCAAAACTAAACGCTTCGCTAAGTTGCGTAACGATGTTGTCATAGCTCAGGGCGTTACTTACTAGCTTTGCAGCAGAATCTTTGGCACCTGTACCTATTACTGAGATAAGTTGTTCACCAAGAGTAACTTTACTGTCAATAGACTTCGGAACTGATTTCATTAAATGCAACCCCTTGAGAGAAAGTGTCAAGGACGCACTATGGTCTATGTGATTCTGTAGTGTTCCGATCACGTATCCGCTATCAATTAGCCAGCGAATTGAATCACAAAAGAATTTTAGGTCTTCCGAAGTTAAGTCCGTAGAATCTCGCCAAATACCATCAACGTACTCGCCTTGGTCTGTACAATCGAAGAAATCATAAACACTTACAGGCTTTCTAACTGGGAATGATTTATATAGCTCGGCAAATACATACGCTACAACACGATCAAACTTTTCTATATTATTTGGCATTCATGCTCCCTTAAAATATAACATTTTAATATCGTGCAAGCACGAATTCATCCAGCCAATATATCAAAAAAGTTGCTTATAACCAACTGAATGCTATGCATTTAATGTAAAAGTAGGTCTAAACATTCAGTGTGTAGACGTACAAGCACATTGACGCCGATGTAAGGCACGTTATCATTCTTAACCACCAATCAATCTTACTATCATTCAACAACTTAACACCAACACCTTTGTTAAATTGGTGCTCATTCAGAGTTAAAAACCACTCTTCTTTAGATCATGATTGATTCAATACGCAATAAACTGTCTGTGTACAGGTCACAGAGGGGAAGCTAAAGCTAGTCGATTCTGACTCGTCATTAATGAACTTGTGAATGACTAAAAGTAATAATAAATTCTGGAGCTTTGAGGGAGGTGTTGGTGGAAATATTAAAGTTACAGCGACTCTGGGTTCATAAACATTCAAAAGGCAAGATTCAGTTTTTTCCTTTTGAATGTTCCTCAGAAAATCACCACTACTCGTCACTTATTTGGATGGGATGTTGATTTATGACTGTGAGATGCGACTAGGGCTAATAGTCATATTTAAGCGGTTGCACCACAGAATCTAAGCCCTCAATCTTGAGAGCCAAGCATAGCTGCATTAAATCGCCCAACTCACCTTGTGGGAAGCCCTTTTTATCAAACCACAGCAAGTATTCTTCAGGTAGGTCAATCAAGGTGCGGCCAGCGTATTTACCAAAAGGCATTTGCATTCTGGCTAGCTTAATTAGGTTCTCTTTCTCTAACATTACAAGCTCTTTCTAGACATCGTCGATGTTCTGTAGAGTATCACCTAAACGTTCAACCCAATAGTTGATCGCATCTTTGGCATCATCTAACGAATCAATCATAGTAGAAAAAGAGGTAAAACTCAGAGCTAGATCCAAAATCAATGATTCTGAACAGTATGTGCATACTCTACGATCACCTGATTACCTTCGATATAAGCATTTTGGATCTCACCATCAACACTCATTCTACTTTTCAGATAAACCACTTTAGGCCCGGATTCATTGTCTTCTTTAAGTGAAGGGAGCACATTCCTTGGATCCAAATGAAGCAAACGACAGAAGTGACTAACGAAAGACATGGTTAATGCTTTCTCCCCTCTTAGCACTCGCGAAAAATCCAACTGGTTCATGCCTAGCTTTTTTGAAAACTCCATCTGCGTAATTCGCATTCGAGATTTTTGTGACATCCACGTTTGGTACAAAGCGTCTCTATCTTGCTCAGTGAATTCCATTACCGGTTCCTTTATATAATTCATGCCAATCAATTGTCCGGCTTTTCATACATGGCATGTCAGGGTTTGGTTAGTGGAAACCAAAGGTTTGGTTTTGATATGACCTTGTATTGAGCTACTCACCGCTATCAGAGCTATCAGAGCTATCAGAGCTATCAGAGCAAATAATGATCCGCCAACAGAGCAACAAACAAGATCATGAGATGATAAATGGAGAACTTGAAGGTCTTCATCGCCATGTTAGGCTCATCACGATACTTAAGTACCCAAGCGTGATAAACAAACCCACCGTTGAGTACCAATGAAGCGCTTAGATATATCCAGCTGCTCATGCCGACCAATACAGGCAATATACACACGATGCTAAGCAACAAGGTATAGAGCAAAATAGAAGTCTTGGTGTATTCGATTCCGTGGGTCACAGGCAGCATGGGGATGTTCACTTTGGCATACTCGTCACGACGATGAATCGCCAACGCCCAGAAGTGCGGAGGCGTCCAAATAAAGATGATCATCACCAATAACCAAGCGTTTGAATGAAGCTCATTGGTAACCGCCGTCCAACCCAATAACGGTGGCATTGCGCCAGCGATTCCTGCAATTACGATGTTCTGCGGCGTCGCTCGCTTTAAGTACATGGTATAAATCACTGCGTAACCCAACAAGCTTGCAAAGGTTAACCAAGCGGTGAGTTGATTGACCCACACCACAAGCGTGACGAAACCAAGTAAGCCAATACCCGCGGCAAAGCTGAACACGCGTACACTACTCAGTTCACCGGATGGTAAAGGGCGTCGATTGGTTCGAGTCATCTGGCCGTCGATCTTTTTATCGATCAAATGGTTAAACGCAGCCGCTGAACCTGCCATCAACCCTATCCCAATCATCCCGAGCAGAGTTTGCTGTAAAGGCAATCCATTCGGTACAGCCAAACACATTCCAACCAATGCCGTCAGCAGCATCAAAGCCACCACTTTCGGCTTGGTCAGTGTTAAATAGACCTTCCAAACGGCTTTGTTTTTTCCAGCTATTTCATTGCTTATAGCAATGTCATTGTTGGCTGTTATCTTATGAGTTAAGGCTGCGTCTTGAGCCACCACTTCATACTGTGTTGACGTTCTACTGACCATGATTACCTCCTTGTAATACACTGTTTTTCACCAAGCTCTTACTCGGTTTGCGTTGCCACACGACAAAATTGGTGACAACCATGCTGATGAGCAACATCGCTGCGACTAGGTTATGCAAAACCGCGACTGAGATTGGTAGGTGAAACCATACATTACTGATCCCAAGGCTTATTTGAGTAAACAATACTAATGCGACAATCACGCTCAGCTTTTGGTGAGGCGCTTGGCCAAATTTCCATAGCTGGTACACGAGCATCAGCACCGTTAACGTCGCCACAATAGCCCCGAACCTGTGCATAACATGAATGGTGAGCCTTGCGGGATATTCCAACACGCCAAACTCATAGTTATCATGGCCGTGTTGAGCAAAATCGAACGCATTTTTGAAGTCGAGATAGCTCATCCAATTACCTTCACATATGGGTAATTGTGTACACACCAGCGCGGCATAGTTCGACGATGTCCAACCACCAAGCAGTATCTGCCCAACCACAATGAGTAGCCCAAACAGCGACCAAGCTTTAAGTGATGAAGTGTACGAGGCCTCACCAAAACGGCTTTGGAATTGAGACAAACGACAGTAGAGCAGACACAACAGTGACAGCAACGTGAAGCCCCCCATTAAATGCGCCATAACCACAACGGGCATCAACTTGAGAGTCACCGTCCACATTCCAAGCAAAGCCTGAAATATCACGGTTGCAGAGATAAGTAACGGAAGACCAGCAGTTGTTATATTCTTTTTAATACACCAAGCAACGACGACAAAGATAAGCAGCCCTAACGTTCCTGCGAAGTAACGATGGATCATCTCTATCCACGCTTTGTCTGCTTCGAGAGCACGTTCTGGAAATTGTAGATTGGCTTGATTCACTGCTTGGGCATCAGAAGGAACGGTTATCTTGCCGTAACACCCTGGCCAATCAGGGCAGCCAAGGCCAGCATCCGACAAACGGGTATAAGCGCCGAGCACGATCACGGTAAGGGTTAATAAAATCGTTAATCTCATCATGTGTATGAGTAAATCAGGGGCTCTATTCTGCATCGTTTATCTCCCTATATTTATTCCCTTTTCGCTAACAACACTCAGCATTAACGCAATCTGCTACAGCTCACCAACTCCACCTTATTAACTCAAGCTCATCAACTTAAGCTGATTAACTACCCAACTCGTGACAGCTTGAGTAGCTTTCTTAAATCATGAATCATGCCTTTAGATTGGCTGACTAGCTGCGAAGGATCAGAAACACTTTTGTATTCCATAACCAATTGCCCGAGTGGGTCAATTATGACAATGGAAGCGGGTGCAAACTCAGTACTTAATTGATTACCACCTGCTAACAAAGATAAATCCGGCTTGTTGAGCGAACCCGACAACGAATTACCTTCTGAGACAAAAACAACGGCAGTCACTCGCTCTTTGTTTTTCCCTAACGCCAAATAGCTTTGATTCAAATAATGGAGTTGTTGTTCGCACAAGCTTTCACACTCTGTAGGAGCGATATAACCCACTAACCACCCTTCTCCAGCCATGGGTACCGTTACTCCGAAATCCGCAAGCGTGGTTCTTGGTTCTACCAATTCGCCTGAGTTAGTGACACCTGAGGTATACCAATTCTGGTCCAACACAGTTTTGGCGATAATGGCTGGCAAAGCGAAAATTAAAACAAGTCCAATTAATACCAAGCGCCCTTTAGTACGACGGCTTCTGAGCTCAGCCATGTTTGCCTCGGTAATTTCCCTGTTCACTTGTGCTTGAGACTTATCCATCGTTGTTCTCCGTGATAGGTGTCGCTTTTAGGTACCGATAGCCAATTAACAACATCAAAAACAAAAGTACCGCAGCCATAACAAACCATTGAAACGAATAACCAAAGTGCTTCTCAGATTTCATCGCCGTTGGACGCCATAACATTTCATAGGGCCATGAATCTAAGCTCTGTGGTTGAAAGACAAAGGGCTGCACTTCTTGCCCGGTGTACTGTGATAACGCTGTTATGTTTAAGTTTTGGATTCTATTCGGTGTCGTATTTTCTAAACCCAACTCATGACTTAGAGGATTCACCGAACGAGTGTACAAACGCTGTAAAGGGACTATTGATATGAACAATCTGTGTTATAGGGTGTTATCGTGTGTTATACGTGGGGATTGTCTCGGAATCCTAGGGATTATCCCGAAATAATTTAGCCTCTAATCCCTTGCTCAATGGGGCTTTAAGGGTGCTAGTGCCAATAGATAGGGTTAAGTTCGCCTTATCTGATTTGGACAAAATCACGCTTTATATTAGCTTTTACTGAAATGAGCATTATCGGGACAAACGGACGAAAAGGACGATTTAAGCCTGCAAAAGTGAGCACGATTACAGAGTTTGTGAAAATGTTTAAACGACATTTAAACCATTGATTTATTGTTTAAAGATAAATTTAAACTCGTCTAGATTTCGATTAAAAAGGTATTTTTCTCACTATTAGAAAAGGACGAAAGATCCTT